>JBHJIP010000113.1:0-10020 GCA_050043365.1 Leptolyngbyaceae cyanobacterium | reverse complement strand
CCCCCCCCCCCCCCCCCCCCCCCCCCCCCCCCCCCCCCCCCCCCCCCCCCCCCCCCCCCCCCCCCCCCGATCTCAGGCGTGACCTATCCCTTCCGCGCCGCCAAGGCCCTGTTGCAATACCCCACCCTGCGCCCTTACGTGATTGCCCCGGTTCTCTTGAACCTGTTTTTGGGTATTACCCTCTATGCCGCCAGCGTCTGGTGGGGTCTCAGGTTGATTGAGGGCTGGATGGCTCACCTAGCGGATTGGGTCCAGATTGCTTGGCTAGGGGTGGGTTTGCAAGTTTTAGCCCCGATCATTCAGGGGCTGCTGGTGCTAGCGATGTTTGTGATCACCGGGCTGGTGCTGCTGCAGTTCGGGGTGATTTTGGGCTCCCCGTTTTATGGCCAGCTCTCTGAAAAATTGGAGTCGCTGAGGGTGGGTCAACTGCCCCCAGCCGAGCCCCTTACCCCAGGCTCGATCCTGCGGGATATCCGTCGGGCAATTTTGTTTGAGCTCAAAAAGCTGGCGCTGCTTGCGACCATCGGTATCCCGCTACTGGCCCTGAATTTACTGCCCGGTCTCGGCACCACCATCGCCACCGTGGGCGGTTTATCCCTAGCTACCACCCTCCTCTGTCTGGATATGTTTGACGCGGCCCTGGAGCGGCGACGGCTCAAATTTCGCCAAAAGCTGCGGCTGATTTTCGGTAGCTTTCCCGCCAGTGCGGGGTTTGGGCTGGTCTGTCTGGGGCTGGTCAGCATTCCCTTGATGAACCTGCTGGCGATTCCCCTCTGTGTCACTGCCGGTACGCTGTTTTTTTGTGATCGCATGTTGGTCGTCCCGCCGCAAAAATAGTCCCATGCAGATTCGGACTGGACAAGTGCAAGACAGCGATGCCATCGCCCAATTGCTGATTGAGCTGGATTATCCCGTTGTGGCGAATGCGGTGGCTAGCAAAATTCAGCAGCAGCACGAAGATACCAAGGCTGCACTGCTAGTGGCCGTGGTCGGGTCCCAGGTGCTGGGCTTTATTTCCGCCTATTTCATTCCCCAGTTGGCGCTGGCGGGTGACTTTTGCCGCATTAGCTATTTTTGTGTCAGCCCCTTGGCTCAGCACCAAGGCATCGGCAAAGCCTTGGAAACAGCAGTATGTTCCCTAGCAAAAGAGCGGGGCTGCGATCGCATTGAAGTCCATTGCCATGCCAGACGCACGGCAGCGCATCGGTTTTATCAGCGCCAAGGCTATACCGAATCGCCTAAATATTTGCTGAAACGCTTGCAAACAGGTACTTGATTCGGCTATCTCTGGGGTGGCTTAATGAGAAGCACTTTCAGGTATGCCGCTTATGACCCTCGCGATCGATTTTGGCACTACCAATACTGTCATCACCCGCTGGAATGGGGCCACCCAAGCCCCTGAGGTAGTGACTTTACCTGGTCTTGCCCAAATCCTCCCCAACAGCCCTGCCCTCGTACCGTCATTGCTGTACGTCGAGAATGCAGCCAGCAATCAGGTGTTGGCGGGGCAAACGGTGCGCGATCGCGGTTTAGATATCGCCAATGATCCCCGCTTCTCCCGCAACTTCAAGCGCGGCATTGGGGCCGATATTCAAGGTTTCCTGCCTGATCTAGACGGCACGACCCTCAGTTTTGAGCAACTGGGGCAATGGTTTTTGACCACTGTGATTCGCGCTGCCCAGGCTGAAGTGCCGGAGACCGACACGGTGGTGCTGACGGTGCCGGTGGATAGCTTTGAAACCTACCGCAATTGGTTGGGGCAAGTATGCGATCCCCTGGCGATTCAACAAGTGCGTCTGCTGGATGAACCCACTGCTGCTGCCCTCGGCTACGGCATTCAAGGGCAAGAAATCCTGCTGGTGGTGGATTTGGGCGGCGGCACCCTCGATCTGTCTCTGGTGCAACTGGCCACCGCTCCCCAGCAGCAACCGCTGGGCTTCATCCTCAAATGGGGGCAAAAGTCCATGGCTCAGTCTTCGGGGCAGCGACTGCAGACCGCCCGCGTCTTGGCGAAGGCGGGGGAAAATCTGGGCGGCGCTGATCTCGATAACTGGTTAGCTGATTACTTTAAAGAGCAGCAGGGATTGCCGATTAGCCCCCTGACCTTGCGCTTAGTCGAGCGGCTAAAAATTCAACTCTCCAGCCAAAACAGCGCTACCGAAGCTTACTTTGACGACGAAACCCTAGAGAGCTGGGAGCTCAAGCTCAGTCGCGAACAATTTGAAGCTCTACTCACCGAACAGGGCTTTTTTGAGCGGCTCGATACCCGCATGGAGCAGGTACTGCAGCAGGCCCGCCGCCAGGGCATCGACAAGGGTGACATCAATGCGGTGTTGCTGGTGGGGGGCACCGCCCAAATTCCAGCGGTGCAGCATTGGGTTGAAGGGTATTTCCCGGCGGATAAAATTCGCAGCGATCGCCCCTTTACCGCTGTCGCCGAGGGGGCGCTGCAGGTCCAACAGGGGTTAGAGCTGCAGGACTTTCTTTACCACAGCTACGGGGTCCGCTATTGGGACCGGCGCAACAACCGCCACGGTTGGCATCCGGTGATTCCGGCGGGGCAGCCCTACCCCATGGACCGACCGACTGAGCTGGTGCTCGGGGCCTCAGTGGAACGACAGCCCAGCATTGAGCTGGTGATGGGTGAGCTGGGGGATGAAGCGGCCACCACCACCACAGAGGTGTTTTTTGAAGGAGATCGCTTGGTCACGCGCCAAAGCCAGCAGGAGGCCACGGCAGTGCAGCCCCTGAACGACACGGCTCGGGGACGCACCATCGCCAAGCTGGAACCGTTGGGAAATCCGGGTCGCGATCGCATTCGAGTGCTGTTTACGGTGGGGCGCGATCGCATGTTGCGGATCACGGTTGAAGACCTGTTGACCAAAGAAACCGTACTAACGGATCAAGCAGTTGTCGAACTGAGCTAGCGGCCTCCAAAATCCCAGGGTTCTTTGAACATGCTTAAGCGGAATCTTGAGCCTTACCTCAAGAACCCTGGGATCTCTGGCGTACCCGTTACTCATCCAACATCAATTGCTGTAATTCAGGTCGCATCGGCTGCTCTTTTCAGACCGACTCCATACGGCAAACTAGGTGTTTCGGCGATCCCCTAGATCCCAGGGTTTTTTGAGCGCACTTCAACGGTATTTACATCGCGATACAAGAACCCTGGGATCTTTTTAACCCAGATCGAGTACCTTGGGCACTCTGCAAAGCCATCTGCCCCCGCAACCCAAACCTTGGGATCTACCGGCATACCCGTTATTCATCCAGCATCAATTCCTGTAATTCAGGCTGCACCAACTGCTCTGCTTCCACAAAAGCTCGATAAGCCTGAGCCATGCCAACCCAACCTCTGATCTTCTCAAATTGCGGCAGCTTCCCGCGTCGCAGCGCGACATAATCTTGATAGCTTGAAAACTCCCAATCCTCCGCTCGCTCGACCAAACCAGCCTTGACAGGATTCAGATGAATGTAGCGAGACAACTGCAATAAATATGACTCGTCACTCACCCAAATTGACTGAAACGGACCTTGAAAGAGTCCACCACATCGTTGTTGCTGTCGATTGATCGCCTTTGTATAAGACAAAGACAGTAGGCCCATCTGCTCAGACACATTCTCCTGCCGCACACAAACCAGCAAGTGATAATGATTGGGCATCAAGCAATACGCATTTAAATAAACCGCCTGCTCAACCAGATAACGTCGTAACTGCCGTAAGAAAAACAGATAGTTCTCTCTTGTGAAAAAGATAGTCTGGCGATTATGGCCACGGTTATAAAGATGGTAGTAATTGCCTTCTATAAAGGCCGTTTTACGACGTGGCATAACGATTGCCTCAATCCCTTGTCCTTAGAGAAATCGTAGGTTCGCTAAAGAACCCAGGGATCTTGGAGCTCCCCAAGATCCCTGGGTTCTTTGGGCTCACTTTGACGGTATCTGTGTTGCGATAGAAGAACCCTGGGATCTCCGACCCATTCTCAACCCTCCTGGATCAAATCTCTGAGACGAAACCGGGCAATCTGAGCAATTTCCGCCAGCGCCCGCTGATGCTCTTGCTCAGGGCTATGGTTCAACCGCGTTTCAAATGCCGCCAAAATACTGGCCTTACTCTGTCCTTTGACCGCCATCACAAACGGGAAGCCAAACTTGGCTTTGTAAGCCGTGTTGAGTTGATGAAACTGTGCGTACTCATCTGCGCTGAGTTGGTCTAGCCCCACCCCAGCCTGCTCCTGCACCGACGCCTCCGCCATTTGCAGTCGACTGCCCAGATCGGGGTGGGCCTGGATTAAGGCTCGCTGTTCTGCTTCAGGCATCGCTAGGGCGATCGCCACCATCTGATCATGCAGATCGCTCACCGTTGCAAACGGTCGCAGCGCCCAAACCTGACGGGCAATCTCGGGCGTATCCTCAAAAATAGGCCCCAAAACCGCGGTAAAGGTCGCTTGATCCATCTGGTTGATGTCAGAAAGGGTGTGATTCATGAGTTGGGGGGCAATAGACTTGACAGCCCCGAAAGGTAAGATCGCAGCAGTTGGATTCAGCTTACAGACCTCCTAGCTTTTGGCCACCATCATGGTTACTGCTGTTGTCGATACCACTCCAAGCGACAGATTCAAGGCTAGACAGTGGCAAGACGCCACCTGGGAAGCGTATCAACAGTATCGAGATACCCTAGACCCGGATCAATTTCGACTCTTTTTTCACCAAGATCATTTACTCGTCACCGATATGGGTTGGGAAGGCATTGATCACGCCACCATTTGCGACCTGTTCACCTTGCTGTTGGGATTTTGGTTTAACGCCCATCCCGATGCAGTGGCGAGTTCCCTAGGGCGCTGTCTGCTCGAAAAGAGTAAAGATGAAGCCGGTGCTCCGGATTTAGTGCTTTATATCGGTGAGGACTATCCCCGCTGGCAATCGGGTCAACCGCACCACATTGATTTAAACAGTTGGAGATCGCCCGATCTAGTCGGCGAGATTTCCGATACGTCCCTACCCACTGATTTGGATGAAAAGAAGCAGCTCTATGCGGCCTTAGGGATTGCCGAATCTTGGGTTGTAGACGTACGCGGTCAGCGCATTTTTGCCTTTCAACTGAATGAAGTAGGTAAATATCAACGCTGTGACCAATCGCAGGTGTTGACCGGATTGCCGATTGCATTACTCGAACAAACTGTGCAGCGCTTGAGTGATGAAAGCAATATTCAGGCTGCTCAATGGTTCTATCAACAAGTGCTAAACCTCGAACCAGCGGTAGATACTGAGGCTGGCTAAGACATTGCAAATCAACAACTGACTCAGGTTTTGTAAAATGCTGACTGATCAAAACTTTTGAACTTTGCATTTTGCATTTTGAATTCCCCTCAGCCTGACTCGCCCATTCCACCCAACAGGTTCTGTTGCGCGATCGCCTGGGGCTCGGTGTCAAAGACCAAGATACCTTCATGGACATCATCCAACTGGCCGAGTGTAGTACCGTTGCTGTCCCACACTGCACTCCGTCCAGGGCAGTCCATGCCATCCGCCATGCCCAGACAATTGGCCATCAATACCGTCATCCCATGGTCACGGGCGATCGCCCTTAATCGCTCACTCCCCTTGGCCACCCCCTCCACCGACTTCGCCACGCTGGCCAGGTTAACCATCGCTCCGTTGCCAGCCGCCTGAGCCGCATGTTCCGGCACGGACAGTTAATAGCAGATTGCCAGCGCTACCTGGCGATCGGGGCCAAGCAAACCCGACTGAGGCGGACCCGGCACGAAAAAAGGCTGCTCATCGGCGTGCAGGTGCATTTTGGAGTAAAGCTGCCGAGGCTGTTCGGGCTGAAACAGCATTAGGCTAATGCGGATCCCGGCTGGGCTGCGGGTGGGGACGCCGATGCCCAGGGTGATGCCGTGGGTATCGCTCACGGTTTGAAAAACATCGAAGCGATCGTCCCCCAGCTCAACCGCCAAGTCTTTTGCCAGGGTAGGCTCATACCCCGTAATCGACAGCTCTGGAAACACGAGTAGGTCTGCCCCAAGGGGAATCGCCTGGTTAATGAGGTGAAGGTGGCGATCGATAGTGGCGGCAATATTGCCAATCACGGGCCGAGTTTGGGCAATGCCGATTTTCATTTCACTTGAGCCAAGGATGGCCTAACGCTCCTGCAGTATGACCCTTGAAGTGGGCAACCAACTGCGGAAAGTAATCGTTGAAGTCGGCCCCAAGCGCATCCATTTCTTGATGGAGAACGGGCAAATATCGAGTGGTGGTGTCTTTGGCTAAAATCCTTGGAGACAGGCGTTGATCAAAGCGCTGAAACACGGACGCTAAACCCTCGAAGGTTCCGTAGCGGGTCAAGCTGTGAGAGCAAATGATGCCGTTAACGAAAGCACGGGGCGCGGCTGGATAATCGGCGATGGCGGCACTGGCGTTGCCATGGAAATCACTGATAAACCGATCCAGTTCCAGCGCTGAATAGCGCTGCCAATGTTTGAGCAGCAAATGGTCATAAACAATATCAATCACCACTCCTTTTAAATAGCCTTTTTTTCCCAACCTGGCCTTGCTTTGAGAGACTGTGGCATGGGAGTCGGTGTAAGCATCAATGATTTTGTGCATGGCAAAACCGGCTTGGGTTGATGCACTCGCCCCCGCCCAAGGTTTGCCTTTCAACGGATCGGCCAAAAGATTACCCAACTGGTAGTCAATCGAGTTTTCTGATAAGAAGACATGGGCTAGCCAATTCATCGATGCAAGCCTGATGCAGTCGATTCAAACTCTAGCAACTCGGTCACACCCTCCGCAGAGCATCCTGGCCAGAAATCAATGCTTTCTTACGATTGGCTGCCTGACAAAAAAATCCTTTGCCCCGTTGCCGCCGATCGCTCTGCCGCCGCCGCCACCTTCATCGCATATAAACTTTCCTGCAGCGACACATACATCGGTTTACCCTCTAACAGCGCATCTAGCACCGCCGCCGTATCCTTGGCAAACAGTCCCCGTCGCGGCTCTAGCACTAAGGGGCTCTCTCCCCCTGCTTGAATCAACCTGCCTTGATCCCCCTCGAATACGAGAGCGCCGCGATCTCCCTGAATTTCCATGTAGCGAGCCGGGTGCCACACCTGATCCCCCTTGCCATAAAACACCTCCGCCAACACCCCGTTGGCAAACGTAAGCTGCGCCGTGCAGCGACAGGTCGTGTAATTCGGTGCAGGGCCGCCACCATATTGCAGTTGGCCCGACACCGATTTCACCGCGCTAAACAAATTCGTCAAACGGTGAATCCGCGATAGCGCCCCCATCAACGGGAACCCGAATTGTGCTGCGTCATAGCTCCATTTTTGAGGCGCAGGATTTTTGGGTGACACCGTCTCATAGCGCACATAGGCGGGAGTGCCAATCTCTGCCAAATGGGCTTTGATTGTCTGGTGTAGCCCACCCCACAGCTCAATATGTTCTACATGCAAGAATAGATTCTGGGTTTGGGCCAAGGCAATCAAATCCTCAGCTTCCGCCACCGACAGCGCCAGTGGATATTCCACCACCACCGCCTTGCCTGCTTCTAGGGCAGCTCGCACAACTGCCCCATGCTCACAGTTGGCATGGCACACCATTATCAAGTCAATATCAGAGCGATCGATTAGCGTCTGCCAATGGTCTGCGGCCTCTGCCCCATAGGATTGCGCAAACGCCGCCACCCGTTCAAGGGTGCGCCCCGCTACGGCAACAAGCTGGGCACGATCTTCGTTGAGTAAGGCTTTGGATCGCGATCGAGCCGCAGCGCCGGTACCCACAAGACCTACTCGAACTGGCAGGGAAAGTAAGGCGAAATGTTCGATGGACACCGTTCTAATGAAGATTCAAAAGATATTTCCTATGCATTATCTTGCACTTTAGGGACCATTAGAGAGGATTTGAAACCCCCTTAACGAGGTGTTTTTCCTGCTATCTACAGACCTAGTGCAGAATCATAAGTAATTTTTATGTAAAGTTTATTTATTGATAAAAATGTTTCGGTCCGACGAAGTCAGGATGGCAACGTTGGAATTGTTTGATTTTTTCTGTGGGCCTTGATTTATAAGGGTTTTGGAGGATTTTGATCCCTGTATCTATAAGCTGTTAAGGGGGCAAAGCAGCGGTTTGATTATAAATCCCATTGGTTTTTCATAAGCTTTGACTGCCTGGTAGTAGCTGTTTTCCCTTAGTATCAAATTTAGAGATGAGCGATGAATCTGGAGTTATGCCCAGCCTAAGGGTTGTGCTTCAGGCATTCGATTAGGTAATCATTTTATTTGCTGAGAGGATTGAACCATGGCAAGTTATAAAGTCACCCTCAAGAACGATGGCGAGAGTTTGAACACGACTATCGAAGTTGCTGACGACGAGTACATTCTTGATGCAGCCGAAGAGCAAGGCATCGACCTGCCCTACTCCTGCCGTGCAGGTGCCTGCTCCACCTGTGCCGGTAAGATTACCTCTGGTACCGTTGATCAGTCTGATCAGTCCTTCTTGGATGATGATCAAATCGAAGCCGGTTTCGTCCTGACCTGCGTGGCTTACCCCACTTCTGACTGCACCATCGAAACCCATAAAGAAGAAGATCTCTACTAAGGGACTTTGACCCCCTGGGTCTAATTTATGAATTGCAAAGGGCCGGTGAGGAGACAATCCTCATCGGCCCTTTGCAATTCGTCTTGGTGAACGAATTCAGAATTATCTCCATGCAGCCGCTTCAATCCCAGCCCTACGCCCTGACCCATTGTCACCTCTATACCGGAGACCAGGTGCTGCATGATCACGCCGTACAGGTTGCAGGCGATCGCATCGTCGCGATCTTGCCTCAGGCAGATTTACCCCCTGACGCCCCTCAATTCGACCTGCAGGGCCACATCCTCGCCCCTGGATTCATTGACTTGCAGTTGAATGGCTGTGGCGGAGTGATGTTTAACGATGCGATCACTGCTGATACCCTCGACCAAATGCATCGCACCAACCTACGCAGCGGCACCACTAGCTTTTTGCCCACCTTAATCACCGCCCCTGATGAGGATATGTTGGCGGCGATCGCCCTCGTACAGGACTATCGTCAATACAATCCCCACTCTGTTTTAGGGCTCCACCTAGAGGGGCCTTACCTCAACCCCAAACGCAAAGGCATTCACAATGGTGCTGATGTGCGATCGCCCGATGCGACCATGGTGCAAGCTTTGGTGGCGGCAGGGGGTGAAACGGTCAAACTTCTGACCTTGGCCCCTGAGCAAGTCAATCCTGACGATATCCAGCAACTGGTATCAGCAGGAATTCGGGTTTCCGCCGGACATACTAACGCCAGCTTTCAGCAGGCGGTGGCAGGGTTCGAAGCTGGTATCTCTATGGCTACCCACTTGTTTAACGCCATGTCCCCCTGGCAAAGCCGCAGCCCCGGCATGGTGGGCGCGGTTTTCGAGCAGCAAGAGGTCTACGCAGGCATCATTGCCGACGGCCACCATGTCCATTTCACCTCGATTCAACTGGCCAAAAAACTCAAAGGCGACAAGCTCTTTTTGGTCACCGATGCCACCCCGCCTGCTGGGGTTAATAACATTGCTGCCTTTCAAATTGGCGGGCAGGAGGTGTTTTATAAAAACGGGCAATGTGTCTCAGCAGAAGGCACATTGGGGGGCTCCGCCTTGACGATGATTGAGGCGATTTCCCATTGTGTCCATGAGGTCGGCATCGAACTTGCAGAAGCTTTGCGCATGGCCGGTCTATATCCTGCCCAGGCGATCGGCGTTGATCACGAGTTCGGACGCTTAGCACCTGGGCATATCGCCAATGCTGTCGTGTTAGATGAGCAGCTCTCCGTGGTCGGCATTCTAGACCGGGGGCAAGTTCAATCCTTTCAGCCACCCCCTTAGTGGTGCAGAAAAGTCCTGCAACCCCTTTGAATAGGTGAGTCTCATTTGAGACAGAGGTTTTTGAAAGAGGCACTCCATGAGAAGCTCAAGTTCCCCAACTTAGAACTAAGCTCATGGAGCATCCTCCTCTCCA
>JBHJIP010000112.1:0-12129 GCA_050043365.1 Leptolyngbyaceae cyanobacterium | reverse complement strand
TTGGTTTTGTTGATTTGTTTTGTTTTTGTTGTTGAATACGTTTCGTCTTGCTGTGCTTGTGTTTCAGCGTTTAATTCTTCTGTTTTTTTTTTTAGGGGTCGCGGCCTCTCAGGAGAAAAGTGATCATTTTGAGGATCACTTTTTTCAACAAGGATCACTTTTTCGGCAGAAACCGGTACTTGCTGTTGTTGTTGAATAGACGATGAAACTCTCTCTCTCTCTACATCAGAGCGATTCAACACCGATTCAACATGTTGAATCTGTTGAATTGGTGCATTAGAGCCGTCGCCGTCGTCCTCAATCCCTTGCTGTTGTTGGGTTTCAGCGTTTTTCAACTCCAATTGATCACTTTTTTCGGGGGGGTGATCATTTTCGTTGAGTAAACCGTTGAGCTGGGCAATCTGTTGAATCGACTTGCGAACATAGACCGCGCTCTGTCTCTCGCCCCGTTTTTCGACCATCTCGTCACATTGCAACCGCTTCAGCACTTCATAGAGGCTCTTTTTCGGTAAGCCTGTGGCCAGGGCGATTTGGGGCAGTTGAGCGCTGCCGACTTTGCCTAGATACTCCAGTACACGGTCTTTCTGGCTCACATCGACCTGTGGTCCGCTCCAGTTGCCCAGTAGCCGCCAGTGCAGGGTGTTGGCATCCAACATGATGTTCAGGTCCAACTTGCCCCAGCCATTCTCAACACAGAGACGCCAGTTGCGCTCATCAGCCGCCAGGACCATGGAGCCGCGACAGGTGGCCCGAATCGAGCTACTGCCCCGGATGGTGTCGAAAATATCGAGGGTGTCAGTGTTGTCGAGCTTGATTTTGCCGGTGTGGTGAACCAATAGGCCACAGCAGCGCATCCGCTTACACATCTCTTGGAGGGGCTCAATCAGTTGGCCCATCTCGGCTGACCCCTCTCCTACAGAGGCATCCCGAATCCGTGAGAGGGTATCGAAAACCACGAGCCGCACATTCAGCTCATCCACTAGGGTTTCTAGGTGGGGTAGCTCATGGAGCTTAAATTTCTCTAACCAGTAGACCGGCAAACCGGCTTCCCATCCCTGTTTGAGTTCCCGCTCTTTGGTTTTGGTCTCGCTATCTTCGCAGCGGATATAGAGCACTGCCCCCTGACTGACGGGACGCCCTAGGAAATGGCCACCCCTGGCCACGGCTAGCGCCAAGGTGAAGGCCATCAGGGATTTACCGGCCCTGGGGGATGCGGCCAGTACAAACAGCTCATCAGCGGTTAACAGGTCATCGACTAGCCAATCGGTGAAGTCGGGGGCGCGTTCCAGCAATTCATCATTGCTAACCAGCCGTTCCCTGAGGGGATTGTCATCGGGGGGCCGTTGCCAGACGGTAGAGGCTGCAGCGGCTGCACAGAACCGCTCTAGGGGAATGCCATCGGCGATCGCGTCGGATACGTCGTAGCCTTCGGGGGCATTTTCGAGATGGTTATGGGGCACCGAAGCACGACGACAGCGGGTTTTAAGCCGTTCTTGCACCTTCAAAGACCCTTCATCCCCCGCTTTGTCGAGGTCGTAGAAGGTGATCACCTCATCGCCTTTAAGTTTGGCCAGCTCTTCATCCGAGGGCACATTCCCGGCCCCACAGGTGAAGCAGGCCACCTGTATGTCATTTGCCACGAATTTATTCCGTACCGCCCAGGCCAGGACGATCGCATCCCATTCACCCTCACAGAGCCAGGTTTCACGGGGGTTGCTGGGCTGATGGGTGATGTAGACCATGGCGGGAATGCCGTATTGGCTCCATTTCCTATAGCCATCGGGTCTTTCATCCTTTGCGGCCCAGGGCTTGACGCGCTTTTTGTGGAACCAGCCGCTCTTATCGGCGGTGGGGATGGGAATGGCGATCGCCGGTAAATGAACCGACTTTGTGGGCTTGGTGCTGTCACCACATTTGGCGCGGGTGATGCCCAACCGGAAGTGCTCGATCATGGCGTCGGTGATGCCCCGGTCATGGAGCCAACGGCGGGCGGGGTTGTCGGTGGCCATCAGTTTGTTGTGGGCGGCCATCAGCTTATTGCTATCAATCACGACGCCTTTAGCTGGCGGCGCGGCCTTGGTGGTCTGTGGGGGGAGCGATCGCGGTTTCTCGGCACCGATCGCAGCTCTAATTTGGTCGATTGTGCAACTCCGAAAGCATTTGTAGGCCCCGTCGGTATTGGGAACTAGGGAAAGGTTTAGGTCGGTTTTACCGTCGAGCAGGCAACTGGGGCATTGAGCGCGGCCTTTGGCGTTGAATTCGATGTGTTCTCTGATGTCGAAAGTCATGATGCGTACCAATAGAAAGGCCCACCCCCCTGATGGGAGCGGGCCGGTGAACTGAAGGGCTATGCAGATTGGGGTAAAGCTTCGGTCGAAGTGCCTGGGGGCTCCTCTTGTGGCGACAGCTCTAGGTAGTCAGCCGGGTAAACGCAGGGCTCCTTACTACCCTCGAACTGCACTTCTAGGCTGCCGGTGCGACGAACGGCGGTGATTGTGCCCCGCTCTGAGGCCAGGTCTATGACTGAATCACATACCTTAAGAACCTCGGCCGAGAACTGGACGCGATCGCCCAATCTGAGTTTTCGTTTCATATGGCTATACTCCTAAGTAGAAATTTCACTTAAAGCGCTCCAGGCCGTTGCCTGGGGCGCTTTTTTTGTGGGTGTAGATGCCCCTGAGACAATGAAAGACATCAGGAGCGGCGTGCTTTGGCTGGCCTACCGCACTGATGCTGCAAACCGTAAATGGGTTCACGGTATCAACTTACCGTAAATCCCTTTACTCGTAAATAGGTTTACGGTAATGTCTAAGAAGAGCTTTGGAGCACCAAAGTTGGAACAACTCCGTAAAAGAGCTGGACTAACTCAGGAGCAATTAGCTGGGGGCTTGAACATCACGGACCATACCTACCGGAATTGGATAACCGGACGTTCTAAGCCGAATTTGGATTTCGCTCAGTTCAAGGCTTTATGCCGTCTACTGAAGTGTTCTCCAGAGGAATTGCCAGATGATCCAACCGATGTTGAGTCTCTAAGTGCTGCTGAATCGTCAGGCTCTTACAAAGTAAAAGGGACGGCCTAAACCGTCCCATGTCAAAAGTCAGTTAAAACCCCAGGGTCACGATTGGACCCGAGCCCCTGGGGCACCCCAAACGAGGTAACCCAATGGTATTTGATCCGCAGAAAGGAAACGAAGCGATCGCCCCTGATGAGCCGGTCAGGTGGTTTGTTACGACTGAAGCAGCCTTCCTTAGAGAGGCTGATGAGGCAATTGTGAAGCTTGCCTTGATTGTTGATGTCTTTTTCGATGACCTGCAGGCCGCAATAGACAACGCTAGGCAGCACTCACAGGATGAAGCGCTGTATGTGTGGCCGTTCGGTCAGCCCTTAGGGGAACGGCAAGCGATCGCAGTGGCGATCGGGGGTGAGCTGTACTTGCATCGTGATGCGCAGCCCACAGCCGTTCCACTACCTGAGCGTCGCACATTGGCCACAATAATTCTGGCGGGCATGTTATCCAGCAACATGCTTCAGGAATGGGATGTCGCCGAGTTGGCTAGTCAAAGCATTGAGCATACCAACGCTCTGATCGCCGCATTAGAGGAGGCCAGCAACTAATGCTCACCTCTCAAAAGCTATCCCCCAGCCAGTTACAGGCCCTGGATCACGTAATCGGCCATATTCAGCGCACCGTCCTAAGCCTGCGAGAGACCCTACCCCAAGACGATTGGGACGTTGTAGGCGGGCTTGAAGATATCGAAGACGGCATCGAGAAGCTATCAAGCTTCCACCAGCGCCAAGGTCAGCCGTAATCAAATTGAGCGATCGCCCATCTCCACACCAGGGGATGGGCTGTTTTTCTATTGGAAATCCATCATGGACGACTGCAGAGACGCTATCGTCTCCATCTATCAAACCCCCGATGGGCGCTTCATTGAGACCTTCTCAGTGGGTGCCCAAACCTTTGAGAACGAAATCCCCTCACCGGCTCAGGCCAGTCGAACCCCAGCCCCCAAAGTGATGTGGGACCAAGGGCTTTGCACCATCCCCATCCCACCCGAGCCCGTGGCCACCGTCGCGACAACAGAACCCGCTATCCCCGTGACCGCCACAGTCAGCCAAGCCGTAGAGGTATCCAATCCGGGGGGGCTGCTGATTGTCGGCAGCGCCTTCCTTGGGTTGGTTGGCATCGTCGGTCTTGGCGTGGCCATCAGCTACGCCATCAAGCCAGATCCCACCCTGCGATTACCGATGCCCAAGCAAACCTTTTTGCTGCCACCGCCGCCAGAAGTGGGCGCTGACTACACCCAACCCAGCCCCTGGGCGCGCCCCCATAGCGAAATGGCCGAAACAGTTGATTTCGCAGGCGAAACGAAATCCGAAACAGGTCCGAAACAGCTCCGAATTTCGCCCGAAAATATTCCGAAATTCGACCCACTAGAGCCGATCCACGGCACTGAATTCGACGTGTTTCTGTTTTTGGTTGAATCGGGCCTGTCTCCACGCGGGGCCGAAATTATTGAACAGCTCTGGGGAGCCAAGCCAGGGAATAACGCCCCCTACAAAGCAGCCAAAGACCGCCGTGATATGTTTGCCCGCCGCCTCAGTGAATACCAGCTTTAGGAGTCAAACCCATGAGTAAGCGAGATAACCGCCACTACAACAAGGAACCCCAGTACAGCTCTCAGCGCATGATTGGGGCCTCAGCCACCTTGCCCGCCATGTCCCCTTGGCTCTACTGGGTGCGGGTGGCCAGTGGCCGCAGTTTTGCCATCTTTCTATCGGTGGCCGATGGGGTGATTAGCTTTCAGGGCATCCGGGCCGGTGGCTCCGGTTGGTTTGCAGCCCTCTGTGGAGCCATCTTTATCGCCGTGATTCAGCTCTCTATGTGGGCGGCGCTTAGCAGTGGCCAGCCGGTGGGGGAGCGCTATCAGCAGCGATTCTTTGAAGACACCGGCCCCATTGGCATCATGAAGCGCTGTTTTGGGGTGCTGATGATTGTGTTGATTGCCGGGTTCTATTGCTGGGATATCGGCAGTAACTACAGCGCCTTCACCCAAGGGCGATGGGTGCCCATAGCGGAGGGAGAGGCCATCACCCTCGGTGTGGTTGTCAGGATTGGGGGCTATATCCTGCTAGCGATCGCCTTCAGCTTGGGGGATGAGATGTTGCATGTAATCAGTGATGAAAATGCCCTAGGGCAGCGGATTAATGCGGTGCGCTTCCAGGGCCAGCACTATGAGGCGGAATTGCTGGGCAACTATCAGCGCCATTACATGAAGCAGGCTAAGCCGGTGGCCGATCAGATGGGGGCTGACCACGGGGGCCGATGGCGTCCCAGGGACATTAACTAAGCCACAATAGCCCTAGTATCACTGCAAAGCCCCTCAGCGTTGGACCTGGGGGGCTTTTTATTAGCCGACAAAACGTCCTAGGTCTGTTTGCGTCCCGTCTTTTTCAAAAAAGATTACGTTGCAGGCTAAGCGAGGCGGAAAACCGACTGTACCCCAGCCATGCCACCGGTAACTATTGGGAGATTCCTCTGGGAGCGGCTTATTGTGCGAGCTAGCCCAAAGGCCGACTTGTGATTGGATTGTGGGCCAGCCAGAGATAAAGCTAAGAAACCAGGGCACAGGGTTCATGGCGATTCAGTGAATACAACGCCTAGATTCTAGCGACGGCGATCGCGCAGTAAATCAGCGATCGCTTTTTCAGTACACCAGGTGCGAGACTTGCCCGGATGAGCTGTGGCCACTTGATCTACCAACCGTTGGGCCGTGGCCTTGTCTCTAGTCAACGTCTCTAACTGATGGGTGAGACGGGCAGGCACCCCTGGGGGTGGTTTGGGCTTCCGTAGCCAGGGTGACTTGGGCTTGGGGCGCGGTGGTGGCTTGGGCTTTTTCCTGCTGATGTAGGTCATCGCTCCGCTTTGCACGATATGTGAGGGCTCTGAGGCGTGGGGCTTGGGTCGGGGCGGATTGCGAGGCTTCTTTATTGGCGACTCGGACTGTGGCTTGGGCTTCCGTAGCCAGGGTGATTTGGGCTTGGGCCGTGCCGGTGGCTTGGGCTTTTTCCTACTGATGTAGGTCATCGCTCCGCTTTGCACGATATGCGAGGGCTCTGAGGCTTTTGGCTTGGGTGCGGGTGGAGGCAGCTTAGTCGGCTCTGGCTTTGGCTTTGGCGCTTTTACCACGGGGGGCGGTGGCTTGGGTCGGGGTGGATCTTTTGGGGTTCCCTTGCAGAGGTAGGTCATCGCTCCGCTTTGCACCATGTGCGAGGATTCTGGGGCTTTTGGCTTTGGCGGCCTACGGATGGCGTGGGGTGGGCGCTTCTGAGATGGCTTAAGCCACTGCTTTCGGGTTAACCAAAGGTACAAGGCCACCAACAGCAGCACAGCCAAAATAACGGGTGTCATGGCATCTATCGGCGGCGATCGCGCAGTAAGTCGGAGATGGCTTTCTCGGCACACCAACCGGGAGACATCCCAGGATGGTCGCGGGCAATTTTAGACACCAGTCGATTTGCTGTGTGCGGGTCACGGGTGAGCGCCAGCAACTCTTTTGCGAGATCTGGGGGGATGCGCGGCTTACCTCTAGGAGCCTTGTTCTTAGGGTTGTAGGGCAGATGAAAATAAGCTTTGCGCTTTCGATTGCTCCACCAATTCATCAACAGAGGGTAGACCAGAAAACACAGCCCATGCGCCACAAACATCGGCATACCCAATAGACCCGCTACTACACCCACGCACCCACCAATAAGCACAGCCCAAAGCCAATCAGGCATCCTTCGCCCCTCTCCACGACCCACTTTTAGGATGCCCCTACGCATTACTGATTGGGCCAAAGCCCCTACCCCGAATAGAATTGAAGTGCTACTCAACTTTTTGAATAGTCACACTATTGCACTTAGCCATGACTCTCTTTAACCCCTCCACAGAATCACCCGCCGCAAACGACACCGCCGAAAAAGTTTTGGCCCATATCGCTCTGTTGCTCCATAACCTCTACAAAGGCATCGAATACCAAGAGGCACGGGGCACACAGCTCGATTCAGGTTTGGCCCCCTTGATTGATGTCAGCTTCATTCAGGCCGCTGATGGCACCAACCGCATGCTGATTAGAGCCGCGCTCGAAGTAGACCCGACCTATGTCACTGACCAGTCAGCTAAGCTCTGGAACTTTGCAGAGCCCTTCGGCAATGTCGTTGTGCCTGCCGCATACAAGGTTGACTAATGCCCACAACTGCCCTACCCAATGGCGTTTCCAGCGCTGATCTATTGCGGGCTCAAGCTGCCGCCCGTGCCCGTAGTAGTGGTCCAGACTATTGGCGAGAAGTGAGACGGCGGCAACAGGCGCGCGCTAACACCTTTCTCGACAGTCAGGAGTATCGCGCCCGAGACTATCACCTCAACCCCAACCGCAACCTCGACCAAACCCCGCAGTCTCGTACCGCCGCCCCTAGGACGACAGGGCCTACACGTGGCGCAAGCCCCAATGCTCGTCCCCCTAGCAGGCAGGCCGTGCCCAGGGGGCTCCCGTCTGCTGCTAGGAACTGGGGTGTAGCATCGGCTGCTGTTAGCACTGCCGTTGCCCTGGCCCAAGGCGAAGACCCAGCACGGGCCGTTGCTCGTGGCGTAGGGTCTAGTGTCGGGGGGGCAGTGGGTTGTGTGGTTGGGGCCGCAGTTGGAACCATGATCGCCGGTCCAGCCGGGGCTGCATGGGGTTGCAACATAGGCGCTGCAGCCGGAGGCATTGCAGGAGACTCAGCCGCTGGAGCGCTAGTCCCCCCTCCTCAAGGGGGTCAGGTCGCAGGCCCTCCCCACAGCACAACAGAGCGAGTATCGGCCCCGATCCCCTTCTCTGGAGGGCAATCTCCGGGGGTACGCTACAACATCAGCTATCAAACCTCTACACGGCAATCCAATCAGTTTCAATGTGGCTCATGGGGAGATTGGCAGAATGTGCCGTCTGTAAGTGCAAAGAATGGGCTCCCCAAGGAGGTTTATGGCCCAATTACCAGTGGCCCCAGTATCGTCACCTCCCCCCTTAATAATGGGCCTGCTGGAACAAATGCATCACAAGAGGTGCGTTTTTCGGCTCACAATTCAGCAGGGCACCCCCAAGACTTTTATCTATTGCTTGGGGGTGTCATTACTAGGCCATTCCTGGCTAGCTGTGGCCATGGTTACCGGTTTCAGGGCTTTAGCGTTCAGCGTGCGGATGGGCAACCTGATATAGGCGGCGATTTACCCGGCTATGAAGATGTGCCGGTCACCTATACCCGCGCCCCTTCACCTCCTCCGCCAGGGGCACCCCTATCACTCCCCGCTTTGGGCGGTCGGGCCGCAGCGCCAAGCACCTACCCGGCAAACCCACGCCTCCCTGGCACTCGTCCCACCACAGCACCGCCGCCAGAAGCGGCCCCTTTACCCGAGAACCAGCGCAGACCCGCACCCTTGCCCCGTCCACAACGTTCCACCCCCTCTGTCGGTAGTGGAGCCCAACAAGCGCCCATCACAGGAGCCGTAGGGGCTACGACCGCCGCCCCAGGTGTGATACCTCGCCCCACTCAATTCCCAGCAGAAACAGACGAAAACAACCGCCCTGGGACCCCTGGCTTTTGGCCATCTGTAGCGGTTGGGGCCGCTGCTGTGCCTGGGATGCGGAACATTCCTCGCGGTACACAGGTGCCGATCGGTACGGCAGGGGTTAATCCAACCCGAGTTAGGAACCCCCTGACAAACACCGTCACACAGCCACCGCCGCCGCCCACACAGCGCCCGACCCGCACCGGCAACCCCTGTGGTTGCAATCGACCTGTCCTAGACGCCTTGGGGCAGTTGGCAGGTAGCCCAGCCGCTGGAATCGCAGCCGAGGGAGCCAGTCTGGCGGCGATCATGGCCAAGCTCAACAAAATGCAGCAATTTGCCGAGAAAGCATGGGAGACCACCCGCATACAGAAAGTACTCGACGTGATCACCTTCATCGGCGTCATGCACAACGTCGGGATGCTCTCCAGAGAAGTCGGAGAAACCCTGGGATACGTCGCTGACAACGTTTTAGCCGTCATCGGGGTACAACTCCAAGATGAAGAAGGCAACCAAATTGGTGTAGGTCAACTGTTTGGTGAGACCACCGAGAACTTCTTTAAATCCGTCCTGGGTGAAGATGTCTACAACGGCCTCAGAACCGCCTACAACAAAGCCAACACCATCATCAGAAGCGCCACCAACATCATTTGGACCGTGCGCTCCATCTTTGACGGCACCCAAGAAGTGATGGAGTGGATCGGGGAGAACACCGGCAAAATCGGCAACGCCCTGAAGCGCTGGGGTGTGATTGGCTTCAATGAATACCCCTGGATGGCCACAAGACTAAGGGCACAGGACCGAGTGAGGCGGCGATACCGGCGCATTATTGACGGCCTCGAAGCCGCTGAGGATAGCGCATCAAGCCTGGCCATGGTCACCAGTGAAGTGCGGGAAATCCAAGAAGAGATCGGAGAGTTGGGCGAGCAATCCGACCGCTTTAAAGCCTCCGTTCAAGACTTTGCCGTGGGCGCAGAGCCTGATAACTCAGCCATTCCGGTACAGGGAGACCAAGCCGTCACCAACGCCCAAGGCCCCGAAGTGGGAACAACAGATTTTGAGCGAGGCGAGGCCCCTTAAATGCCACTACCCGACAACTTCAGTCCATCCGAACACCTGCAAGATCTGACCCGCAAATACATCAACCGCCAGGTCAGAAACTTCTTTCAAGACCTAGGGGGAGAAGACTGGGATCCCGACATCACCACCACGCGGGGCAGCTTGCGCTATGGCTGCACGCACCAAGACAACGACAGCCTCACCATGACGCTGCTGCGATGGAATCTGTTCAACCACGTTCGCACCCTCAAGTTTCAACAGCCCTTCTATGGGATACCGGTGGCAGGGTTCCACGAGTCGAGGCGGTTTAAGCCCCAAATTAGCCTTTATTTTCAAGAAGATGAAGGCGATGTCGAGCCCGGATTTTCACCGGTATCGGGTCAAATCACTTGCCGCATCATGAACCACACCAGCAGCTCACTGAACCCGAGTGTGGCTCAAACCTATGCCAACCGCATCAACTCCGAGTTTGCGATCGGTGGTGGCTACATTTGGAAAAAGGGCCGCACTATGGTCACCTATACCGACCGTGAGAAGGGCTATAAGCTTCAGTTGCTGTGCTTCAGCGAAGCGGCAGGAACCCAACTGATCACCAAGGTCTTAGACATCCAAAACGATACCCCCGACTGGTCAAGAATGAACGTATCAGCAAACAACGCCCCGGCACAGGCTTACCCGCCTATTCCCGACTTAGAGCTGGTTTATGGCCAGTCAAGACGTCTCCCCCGCAAAAGACCCGTTGCTGATGTACGGTTTCAGTTCGCAGTGCTTAACATCCATGGGCTACAGAACCCTCAGCCACTGGTAGACAGGTCCGGTATCTGGCCCAATGCCCTAGTGGGCTAGCTTCAAGTAGCTATCCGAAAAAATTTGCTGGAACGTCATATAACGTTCCGCCTCAAATTTATGGAGCCAGACCGGGGGCATAGTGACGGTGAACCTTCGCAAATGGGATCACCATGGGAAACCGCTATAGCCGCATCCGTCGTGGGGCGCAATACAACGAAGCCTTAACCAACTACATCACTCATCTGAGCACCCCCCGCGTGCCCAACCTGAACAGCCAGGGACCGCGCAACCTGAACAAAACTGTTTATGTCAACCCGTTCAAGATTGACATAGCAGCGGATGAACTAGCCCGAGCCAAGATGAACCCCGATCACTTTGTCCGACTTGGGGCACGGGTCAACGCAGCAGGCACCGGTGGCAGCGTTGAAGAGAACTTAGGGGCCAACTCCATTGTTGCTTTGTCTAAATTCAGGGCGGCCCGCGTAGTCCTGTTCCACAATGCCACCCGCACGGTCACAGTGGAGACCAGCGAAGTCACTCGGCAGCGCTACCTCAAATACGCTGGAGATCGGTTCTCGTGTCCCTTTGGGCGCAACTTAGAGAACGACGATGAAGCCGATGCCTTCTTGGGGATTCGCGCTGCCATCGAAGCCGCTGAAACCGGCGACATTGTCCGAGTCTCTTGGACCCGCGAGAAAGTAAGCACAGCCACCTAATGACTGACATCCTCGACCCGTTCTTAAGCCCGTTTCAGAACCATCCCGACCATAGTTATGCCGATGCCAAGGCAGAAGCGATCGCAACAGCGGATCGCAATGACCTCATCATTGAAGTGCTAGAAGGTGATGCCGACATAGATGACTATCTCGAAATGCTCTATGAGCACCAGATTGACCCCATCGGCTGGATGAACCAAACGGCACAGCAATTGGAACGGGTCGTAGACAGTGGCGTTTGCTATCTGCAGAACGAAAACGGCCTTTACCTCCCCCTTTAACCATGGCAACCAAGAAAGATACTCATGCCGTTAAACCCGGTAAATCTCGCCCCCCGGTGCGTCGTCAGCGTATACGCCCCCGCTTAGTCGGCCAAGCCTACCTAGAGGCTCAGAAGGCCAAGAAAACCACAAAGGATAAATGAGCAACTGGCTGACCATCGGGACGATAATCCCAGGGATTGAGAACTTCACTCCCTGGGGGCCTCCGGTGCAAGGGGGAGAGCTATTTAGGGTTACCCAAAGTTGGGCCGATGCCTTCCCTGGCTATGGCTACGCGCACATTGTGCAGCGCTGGCCAGAAGGCACCTACACTTGGGACCGGATTTACCCTAGCGATCAGCCCTCATTGCTACGGCTCCCCATTCCGCCAGAGTTTAGAGCTGGGGACTTGCTCACCCGCGCTATTGAGGGCAGGCTCTCTAGGCGTGCCAGAATCCCGGTGACAGCCAATTGGGCACTAACCCTTGAAGTGTGGATCGGCCCCACACTGACCACAGGCACCCCGACGACAGGGGGTGCGATCGCCACGCCCACATCTGGCCCGATCTCCCCTGTCATCAACACCGACCCCGGCCTGTATGGGGTGATCAGCAACGACCCCGGTACCTATGACCCTTGAAGTTAGAAGCCGATTTAGACGCACCCCCGGCAGCGGCCCTCCCGCTGACCTCGACTTTGGGGAACCAGCCTTTAGCG
>JBHJIP010000111.1:0-13135 GCA_050043365.1 Leptolyngbyaceae cyanobacterium | reverse complement strand
GCCACTTGATACAGCAGCGGCTGAAACAAGTGAAAATTACGACGGTCAATCAGCGTTACCTGCACGGGCGATCGCCCCAGGGCCTGGGCCGCGTAGAGCCCCCCAAATCCGCCCCCCACGATCACCACATGGTGTGCGTCGGTGGCTGGCTCTGTGGGATAGGGGACAGCACCGGGCTGGGTGAGCAGGTCAGTCATAGTACCTCTTGCCAGGAAAAATATTACAGACTTTTAACACCCTACCGAACCCACGTCAAAACTGAAGTCTATGGCTGACCAATCTGATGGATTTTGAGGAAGTTTGTCCCCTGCCGCTGACTGGCCGGAATACCCCCCATCATCAGGACGCAGTCACCGGAAGACGCCATTTGTTTCTCGATCAGTAAGGCTTCGGCTTGATGCACCATGGTTTCAAAGGTGTCCATACGCTCATCAATCAGGATTGGCTTTACGCCCCAGACCAGATTCAGACGGTGGTAGACATCGCGATCGGGGGTGAGGGCTACGACAGGGCTTTTCGGGCGCTCCGCGGCGGCGATCATGGCGGTGTAGCCCGACTCAGTAAAGCTGACAATGCAGTGGGGCGCTAGGGTTCTATCGAGGCTGTTGAGAGCTTCGCTGAGGGCATGGGTGGCGTCACTGGTCTCCGGTGGATTATTGATGAAACTCAGCTCAGGTTCGACGTCTTGGGCAATTCGGGACAGCATTTGTACCGCCCGCACCGGAAATTGTCCCACGGCAGATTCTCCAGAGAGCATCACCGCATCAGTGCCGTCAATGATGGCGTTGGCCACGTCACTGGCCTCAGCCCGAGTGGGGCGGGGGTTATGAATCATGCTGTCCAGCATTTGGGTGGCTGTAATCACCGGAATGCTTTTACGGTTACAGGCTTGAATGATCCGCTTTTGGAGTAACGGCACTTTTTCAGCTTTCATCTCTACCCCTAAATCGCCTCGGGCCACCATTACCCCATCGGTAACGGCCAAAATGGCGTCGAGGTTAGCGATCGCCTGGGGCTTTTCAATCTTGGCACTCACCGGGGTTTCCGGTGCCCCCAATTCCACCAGCCGCTGCTTGAGAGCAACAATATCGTCGGCGCGACGCACAAAGCTCAAAGAGACCCAATCGACCCCTTGAGAAACCCCGAAAGCTAAGTCCTTCTCGTCTTTCTCCGTCATGGCTGGCAACTGCAGGCTGAGGTCAGGCAGATTGACCCCTTTGCGGCTTTTGAGCAGTCCCCCCTGAACGACGCGACAAAGGACGCGGGGGGCATTCACCGTCTCGATCTTGAGCTCCAACAACCCGTCATCCAGCAGCACCTGCATGCCTGGTTCTGCCTCATCGGCTAAGAAAGGGTAGTCAATGGTGATGTCTCGATCCTGTTCTGCCTTCCCAACCGGCACCAGAGTCAGAGTTTCCCCCTCAAATAGGTTTATAGGACCATTAGCCAAAGTCCCGACCCGAATCTTGGGACCCTGTAAGTCTTGCAGCAGAGTGATCGGACGATCCATCTCGCGCGAGACCTGCCGCAGCAGCTCAATCATGCGGGTGTGCTCTGCATAGCTACCGTGAGAAAAGTTGAGGCGCGCAACGCTCATACCAGCCTGCACCATTTGCAGCAGGGTTTCATGGGTACTGCTGGCTGGGCCGATGGTGGCCACAATTTTGGTGCGATGGAGTAGGGGCTTCATGGGGATACAACACCTTGCTTAGGCTGTGCCTATGGTAGAGGCTGCAATTGTGTTTCTCTGCCTTCTACCTAACCTATTAACGACTGGAGCGACAGTCGCAACGCCTTCTATGGGATCGGGCACAATAGCAGCATCAATATCATCGTCAATGCTGAGCATTTACCTGCCTAATATATGGCTGAACTCGACCCCGCTGTTCTTCCTGAAGTTGATCTCACCCTGCCAATCGCAGAGGAAGTTCCGGCTTTAGGCATCAACTCTACCTTGGTCGATTTACCCCTGTACGGTGTCAGCCTTGGGCTAGATCGTCCGGGTACTGACGCGGCCCATCATTTTGAACTCGATCCCAGTTTGCCTGGGATCATTCTGCTCGATCAGCAAAGATGCATTGGCTTGATCTCGCGTCAGCGATTTTTAGAATATCTATTGCGTCCAAAGGGCATCGATTTGTTCCTGGCTCAACCACTCCGGGTGCTAGAGAGTTATGCCCGCTTGAAGCCCTTGGTGCTAACCCATAACACCCCCATTTTGGCTGCAGCCCAGCTTTCGCTCCGCCGCCCCATTGAATATCAAGGGGAGCCGATTCTGGTTCATCAGGATCACCGGGGCGGTTTGGGGGCGGGCTTTCGGGGACACCGTCTTCTGAACCCCCATGATCTAAACCTGGCCTATTGGCAGATTCGCGGCATTGAAACCCAAGTTCGTCATGAGCGTGCCCAGGCCCAAATGCTGCAGAGCGAGAAAATGGCTGCCTTGGGGCGTTTAGTGGATGGAGTCGCCCATGAGATTCTCGATCCGCTCGGGTTCATTTGGGGCAACTTGGCCCATGTCTCGAACTATTGCCAGCAGTTGATGGAGCTGATCGAGTCTTACGAAGCGGCTTTGCCAGAGCCTCCTTTAGATGTCCTGGATTTGCGAGAAGACATTGAGCTGGACTATCTACAAACCGACCTGCCAAACACCATTAGCAGCATTCAGGGCGGGGCCGAGCGCTTGAAGCAGTTGGCCCTAAGCCTGCAAAATTTCTGTCATATTGACGAGGTTTACCCCAAGCCTGCCGACCTCCATGAGCTGATTGACAGCATTGTGCTGCTGCTCAAGAGTCGCCTCACCACCCGCATTACTGTGGTGCGGGATTATGCCCCTCTGCCGCCCGTGACCTGCTTTGCTGGGCAAATCAGTCAGGTGTTTATGAATATCTTCACCAACTGCATCGATGCCCTGCTAGAGCAAACCGTGCGGCAGGATATGTCTGCGGATCTGGGGGAGGCGGTTCAGCAAGGGCGGTTTTTTGAGGTGATCGAGCCACCCAAAATCATTATCACCACCAGCATGTGCGTGCCTCCGAAGGAAAACCATCAAGACTCTCAGCGGTGGATATCGATCGTCATTGCAGATAATGGGCCGGGGCTCTCGGCTGAGGCTCAAGAGCAGGTGCTGAAGTCTTTTTCAGTGGAAAAGCGCCTAGAGAAGGAAACCAATTTGGCGATGAGCTACCGCCTGATCACGGCCAAACATGGGGGTCGATTTTTTGTGCGATCGCGCAGTTTCTCTAACCACGAGACCAGCCCTGGCATTGGCACCGAATTCGAAATTCGCCTACCCCTCTATGCCCGCAGCAGCGAGACCCCATAATCGCCCTATCTCCCCTACTCCCCATGACCTCTGCTGGGTTCAGTCAAATGACATGCCGCTCGGCACTAAATCAGCGAGATCGCGGGGAATCACCTCGTCGTTGCCGTCATAGTCACTACTCAGCCCCGTCACTTGCAGCAATTGTCCTGGCTTCAGCCAAGGCAGTTGAGCCGGGTTAATCCCAGTGGAACGGGGAATATAGATTTGCGCGGTGCCCGTCTCGTCGGTAAGCCAAAGGCGATCTCCGTAGGGGGCATCATCAACCATCGCTCGGGTGAGAGTGCCGTGGACAGTGACCAGGCTGCCATCTAATTGTTTGGCTTGAGCGATCGTGACCGGTTGCGCCTCAACCTGCAGGTTTCCTGCTTCAGGGTGCACCGCCTGCATCTGGATCATGCGCTGGCCGTGGCCATCGTCCTGGAGCGTACCGCTGACGGTAATGCTGTCGCCTGCCTGTAGAGTCAGGGGCTGGTCGGTACTGACATAAATGCCCCCGGTTGGATCTTGGATAGCAAAGCCCTGGTCGAACGAGGCTGAGGCAAACTGACCGCTAGTGACCGTGACCCTGCCAGTTACAGTGATTTCAGCACCCGATGGCGCTTGTCGAGCGGTCTCGATGGAACTGTTAGCCAGGGCAGGGCTACTGAGGCAAAGCAGTACGCTCAGGGTGAATAGAGCTATGAATATCTTTCTGAAGTCCATCATGCACTGATGAGCAGCAAAAATTTGAGTGATGGAGCGATGCAATAAAGACCTCCGTAGGGGCAGATCTTGTGCCTGCCCTCCGCTCAATATTTTGGCTATTTGTAAGCCAGTTTGTAGATCTCATAGGCATTGAGGGCCGCACCGCGCAGCAGTTGGTCGCCACTGACAAACAGGTTGAGGCCATGCTCCCCATAGACGAGACTGTGGCGAATACGGCCCACCTCAACCGCATGCTTGTAGGTGGAGGTCACCGGCATCGGATAGACGTTGTTCTCAACATCGTCACGCACCTCGACATTACTATCTGCCGCCAGCAGACTGCGCACCGCGTCTAGGTCAGTCACCGGCTGGGTGAACTTAATCGAGATGCTCTCGGCGTGGGAGCGTAGGGCCGGTACCCGCACGGCTGTGGCCTCAATGGGCATATCCGGCTCGTCTAGAACTTTGCGGATCTCCCACACCATTTTCATTTCTTCCTTGGTGTAGAGATTGTCCTGGAATTTATCGATTTGGGGCACGACGTTGTAGGCCAAGTCGTGCTGAAAGTAGCTGCTCTTGAAGGTGCGATCGTAGTCTTCAAAGGCTCCCGTACGAGCCACCAGCTCATCCATAGCGGGTTTCCCGGCACCGCTGGCAGCTTGATAGGTAGACAGGGTCAGATGCTCAATGCCGTACTCACGGTGGAGGGGTGCTAACACCACAAGGGCGATCGCCGAAGAACAGTTCGGGTTGGCGATCAGCGTCTGCCCCGTCAAATGTTGGGGATTGACCGGTGGCACGATCAGCGGCACCTCGGGGTCGTAACGAAAGGCCGAGGAGTTGTCGATGACGGTGCTGCTTTTGGCCAGGACTGGGCCGTATTCTAGAGAGAAATCGCCTGAAACACAGAGAAAGATCACATCGCAACTGGCGGCATGGTCCACATCAAAGGCTTGCAGCTCAAAGGACTGGTCTTTGCAGGTCAGAGTTTTTCCTGCTGATTTAGCAGAGGCGTAGCAGACAATATCAACCGGATCTTGGTGCGCCAAAAATAGCTCTAACAGCGTCGTGCCTACTGCGCCGGTTGCCCCAGCAATGCCGATCCGTAAGTTGCCCATGGTTGCCTTTGTGAAAAACTCGCCTTGAATAGATTGGGTTTGATGGGAGCATGCTCCCAATAGTTAGACCTTAGAGGAATAGTTAGACCTTAGAGGATTTCTGGATCCGGTCCTATCCGGCCCCAATGAGAAAGCCCCCTGCGTCCTCTCAGGTGGAGGTGCAGGGGGCTTAACTCAGGGTCCTAAATTAGGCTGCACCTCTTTAATATTTGTAGCTGTCGGTTTTGAACGGTCCCTCCACCGGTACGTTGATGTATTTGGCTTGGGTGTCAGTGAGTTGCGTAATCACGCCCCCAAAGCCTTCCACCATGTAACGGGCCACCTCTTCATCCAATTGCTTGGGAAGCACCTCAACGGTGATGGCAGCGGGTTTGTCGGCTGGAGCCTTGTCAGCAAACTTGCGCTCATACAAGAACATTTGAGCCAAGACCTGGTTAGCAAAAGAGCCATCCATGATTCGAGAGGGGTGGCCGGTGGCGTTACCGAGATTCACCAGGCGACCCTCTGCCAGCAGCAGCAAGAAGTCGTTGGCATCCTCACTGCGATACACCTGATGGACCTGGGGCTTGACCTCTTCCCAGCGCCAGACGCGACGCATGAAGGCAGTGTCGATCTCGTTGTCAAAATGGCCAATGTTGCAAACCACGGCACCTTTCTTCAGATAGGTGAGCATGTTGGCATCGCAGACATTGACGTTGCCGGTGCTGGTAACCAACAAATCAGTGTTGGCCAGCAAAGCTTGGTTGATGCTGGCGACGGTGCCGTCATTTTTACCATCAAGGTAGGGTGAGACCAGCTCAAAGCCATCCATACAGGCTTGCATGGCGCAGATCGGGTCGCATTCCGCCACTTTCACAATCATGCCTTCCTGGCGGAGGGAGGCGGCAGAGCCTTTGCCCACGTCACCATAGCCGATCACAAGGGCTTTTTTACCGGCCATCAGGTGGTCGGTGGCCCGCTTGATCGCGTCGTTTAAGCTGTGGCGGCAGCCGTACTTGTTATCGTTTTTGGCTTTGGTGACGGAGTCGTTGACGTTAATGGCGGGAACTTTGAGCTCACCGGTTTCCACCATTTCCAGCAGACGATGCACACCCGTGGTGGTCTCTTCGGTGACCCCGTGAATGCTGTCGAGCATGGCGGGATAGGTGCTGTGGATATGACCGGTGAGGTCGCCGCCATCATCCAAGATCATGTTGGCCTCCCACAACTCGCCGCCAGCGGTGCGGCAGGTTTGCTCGATGCACCACATGTATTCTTCTTCGGTTTCCCCTTTCCAGGCAAAGACGGGGGTGCCCGCAGCGGCGATCGCAGCAGCAGCGTGATCTTGGGTAGAGAAAATATTACAGGAGGACCACCGCACTTCTGCGCCGAGGGCCTGGAGGGTCTCGATCAAGACTGCGGTTTGGATGGTCATGTGGATGCAGCCAATGATTTTGGCTCCGGCCAAGGGCTTAGCATCGCGATATTTGTTGCGGATGGCCATCAGGGCGGGCATTTCACCTTCGGCGATCGCAATTTCTTTGCGACCCCAGTCCGCCAAAGAAATGTCCGCTACTTTGTAGTCCCGCTGTAAAACTTGTGCAGTCATTGAGATCCCTTCTTTTACTGTGTACTCGTTTGAGGTCGTGAAAGCGTCGCTTGGAGCACCTCAGCGTACGATCTAGCATATCTATTAATTTCCCAGTTTGTAGGCCAACGCACTCATGAAGCGTACAAAGCCCTAAATACGGTGGGTGTGGAAATCTCAATCCAGCTAAATAAACGTGTTTGAAGGGCAGCCGCTTAGTTAATTTAAGGACAACACTGAGTCCTGAAAAACTTGCCTCTAATTTTCATTTTAAGCTAACAGAGAATATTATTTAGACTAATCAATTGGCATACGAATATCATTTTGAAGCTCTTCTAAAGCTGTCTCTGAGAATTTCTAAGAAAGTATGATTCCGAGTCGCAGCATCTTGTATAACTGCATCATATGAAAGAAGGCATATAGGTACTGGAACTGGGAAGCCGTCACCTCTTTTTATTTGAAAATCATCATAAAAAACTTGCCCTTTAGAAAATAAAGGGGTCCAGCCAGAGTCTTCTAAGAGCTGAGATAAATCCTTGTCAACTTCAATGATTCCGAAATACCAGACACGTTGAATATTACTGCAATAATCTACTAGTTTTCTGGCTCTTTTAAGTAATTGAGTTGCAGCATAAGGACTATCTTTATCATCAGCGCGTCGGCGTTTTAGCTCGATAACCACAACATCAACTTTCTCTTTTTGATCAGGGTCTGCAGAGAAAATCATTGAGATGTCAGGTCTTCCATCATCTACATCAATATCTTCTTTCAAGGTAATTTCTTGAATCACTCTTTCCATTTTAGCTTCGCTTAAAATTGTTCGAAAGCTCATAAACTTATCATCAAGAAGCCATGCATTGTTGCTATAGATATCTTCGATTAAATCATCTTTATAAAACTGTCTGTATCTAGGTACAATTAAATTATGAATATCAGCTTCGCTATTCTCTTCGTCTATTCTTTTGAGGCGCTCTATGATAATTTCTCGGTAAAGTATATATTCTGTCAAAGCTCTCGAAGAAACTTCCAATGATTTTTGGAAACTGCTTTCATCAATTGCTCCACTTTCCAAAACATCTTTTTGTTTCCTAAAAAATTTACGTTGCGCGATTTCAAGAGCCTCTTCTTTGTCAATCAAGCCGACGGTATCCTCTTCGAATAGACCTATTAAGTGTGGGTATTTTTTCTCGAATCTATTTTTTGTTTGAGTGTTTTTTTGTTCGATTTCTGGAAACTTTTCATTGAGTACTGAAGACATTTCTTGCCTTAATCTTCGATACAGCAGTGTTTCCGATATATCTTCCGGTATAACAAGTCTCTGTCGAGACGTATCTGATCTTCCAGAAAAGATCTCTGATTCGAAGATAAATATTGCTGAGTGACTTGGCGGTATAGCATTGGGATTCAGTAATTTGATAGGTATAGTTCTACCATCAACGCTAGCTGCTGTCAGTTGTGACTTTTCCCCTAGTCCCTGACGGAGCATATAGAACATTGAAATATCACAAAAAGCATGAATTCTATTGTCCTGAAAAGATTTACATTCAAAGTCAGGTATATCAGCGACTGTTATTTTCTGCGAGTCAGAGAAGAACTCTCGCTGTGGGTTCGCCGATTTTGTCTCAAGGGTTATTTTGATTTGGAAGTTTTCCCCTTGTTTCTTCTTTTGATGAAATAACGGGAGAAAGTGCTCTAAAATATCATGCTTTAAACTGCCGGGTTTAAGATCATTGTATGAGCGGAGGCGTTCACGCAGAAATCCTGTGAATTTGAGCTGACTTCCTGATTTTTCAGTGCGTGATACGTCCGTTAGTTTGGAATTTCCATCAAACTGTTTGGAGAAGTTGAAGACTCGCTTCTTCTCTTCAAACCAGCTTTCGACATAAATGCTAGAAAAGTAATGAAGATAAACTAACCGACCTAAGCCTTTATGATAAGGGTCGCTAGGTTCCTTTAAGCGACGAAATTTTTCAAAACGCTCACCCGTAAACCCCGCTCCATTATCAGCGATTGTGATTTCTAAATGCTTTGGCTTGATGTCTCCATCTGTTGAAATGTGAATATCTATACTGTCCGCTTCAGCGTCAAAGGCATTCGCTATCGCTTCAAAATAAATTTGTGTGAAAGCGGAATTTGGGAAAAAAAGCTTGGCGGCGTATTTTGTATCAATTTCCATAGCCTTATGATCCCAATACTTCCTGGATTGGTCCTGGTATTCGTTTTTCTCAATGTTATCGAATATGTTAGTACTAGGCTAAGGGGTAGCTTTTAAAAAAGCCACTGGTTTCTCCCAAATGATCAGCACCATGCATCCAGTTTCACTGATCACCGCATGGCCACTGCCTGGAGCATTGATCACCAAACTACCCGCGACATGGGTGCCATGGTGATCAGATTGAGAACCCGACAGCACAATGATGTGCTCATAGCCTGGGTGGTCATGGGGCGGCACCTGGGCACCCGGTGCGTAGCGCAAGAGGGCAGCGGCGGGTCCCTGCTCACCATCACCATAAAGGCGATGAATCTCGACCCCCTCCCGGAAAAGTTCCCAGCTCAGACGTTCCGGTTGATCGGCCAGCTTGAAGATATCGGTCAGGATCAGAGGCTTAATGTCCGGCCATACGTTGGCCGATGAGCTTGAGGTCGGCATCGGCGATCGCACTTTCATAAACCAATTCTCCTTCGCTGATGACGATGATGCGATCGGCCAATGCCAATAGTTCATCTAAATCTTCACTCACCAACAGCACCGCCACACCGCGATTGCGGGCATCGACGATCGCATTATGGATGAAATCTACCGCCGCAAAGTCCAACCCAAAGCAAGGATTGGCGGCAATCAGCAACTTCACATCCTGAGAAGACAGCTCCCGCGCTAAGACGGCCCGCTGGACATTTCCCCCGGATAGATGCCGGATCGGCGTATCTAAAGACGGCGTTTTGACCGAAAAGGTTTTGACCAGCCCCGTGGCCATCCTGCGAATCGCCTTCAGAATCAGCAACCAGCCCCATTTGGCTTGGGGAGGGCGGTCAAAAGTGCGAAGGGCAACATTCTCTGCCACGGTCATGGTGGGGACACAGGCATTGCGAAGGGGCTCCTCCGGCAGGGTGTAGACCTGGTGGCGGAACATTTCGGCGCGGGTGGCGGTATAGGGGACACCATTGACCTTGAGGTGGCCTGCCGTGGGCGATCGCTGGCCCGCCAGCACTTCCACCAATTCCCGCTGACCATTGCCTGAGACCCCAGCAATGCCGACAATTTCGCCCGTATGAACGGCAAGATTCACCCCTTTGACTGCTGGCAGGCCGTTGTCTTGATTGGCGTGGATGCCTTCTACCGAGAGCACTGGGGTAGGCTCAATGCCTGGAGTCTTGGTGACGGATTTCGTGGCCCGCTCTTGCCCCAGCATCATCTCTGCCATGGCCTCGATCGAGAGTGCTTTGACCGAGCCCTGACCGGCCAGCTTGCCCTTGCGCAAAATCGTGACCTCATCGGCAAACGCCTGCACCTCCCGAAACTTGTGGGTGATCAGCAAAATGCTAAGCTTGCCCGCCACCACCTCTTGGCGCAGCAGGCCCAGCACCTCATCGGCTTCTGCGGGGGTCAAAACCGAGGTGGGTTCATCCAAAATCAGGATGCGGCTTTTCAGGTAAAGCTGCTTGAGGATTTCGAGTTTTTGCTTTTGCCCTGCTGCCAGTTGGGCAACGGGAACATCCAAGTCAATTTGGAAGGGAGAGGCGGCAATGAAAGCCCGCAGATCAGCGTATTCCTGTTTCCAGTTAATGAAATTTTGGTTGTCGTAGCGAGACAGAACCAAATTTTCGGCCACAGTCATAGCCGGAACAGAGGTGAAATGCTGGTACACCATGCCAATGCCATAGTGGTGAGCATCCTTGGGATTGTTGATGGGGTGGGCCTGCTGGTCAATTTGAATTTGACCTGAGGGGGGTTTATAAAAGCCCATGACGCATTTAACCAAGGTGCTCTTGCCCGCACCGTTTTCCCCAAGGAGGGCATGAACTGTACCCGGCTTCAGACATAGCGAAGCGCGATCTAGAGCAGTGAAGCTGCCAAATTGCTTGGTCATCTCAACCACATCGAGTTGAGGCGGTGCTTCGGTCAGTGTCGGTGCAGTCGCAGTATCCATGGGATTAAGCCTGGAGGGTCTCAATCAAATCTGTAGAGGTGGCGACCGCCCCAAAACCGCCCCCCTGCATTTTGATCATCTTGAGGGCAGCTTCGTAGTTGCCATAGTCGGTGGCTCCGGTGCAGTCGGAGAGCATCAGGCATTCATAGCCGCGATCGTTGGCTTCTCGCATGGTGGTATGCACACAGACATCGGTGGTAATGCCAGTCAAAATGATGTTTTGAATGCCGCCCCGCTTCAGTAACAGATCGAGATCAGTGGCGTAGAAGGCCCCTTTTCCGGGCTTATCGATGATCGCTTCCCCTTCGAGAGGGGCCAGCTCAGGGATGATATCCCAGCCCGCCTCACCCCGCACCAAGATGCGCCCACAGGGACCCGGATCACCAATGCCCGCACCAATTTGCCGAGATCGCCATTGCTTATTCTCAGGCAAATCGGTCAAGTCGGGGCGATGGCCTTCACGGGTATGGATGATTGAATATCCCTGGGCACGCATCACCGCCAGCAGCTTTTGCAAAGGTGCGATTGGCGATCTCGTCAGCGAGAGGTTGTAGCCCATTTTGTCGACATAGCCCCCCTTGCCGCAAAAGTCGGTTTGCATATCAATCACAATCAGCACCGTATTCTCGGGGCGCAGGTCACCGTTATAGGGATAAGGGTACGGATCAGACTGAACGTAGCGGCCCATGGCAAATTCCAACGCAGGGAAAGCTTGCCCACTAGCGGGGCATTAGGGGAGACATACCACCCACAAATGCGCCAAAAGTGTTCATCACGAACTAAGTTATCCATTTTGACCTGGGGAAGCGGGGGGCCGCTGCCGTACAATCACGCTATGTTCCGCTGCGAATCACCTGCCGGTTCCCTTGCCTCCCTGACCTATGGTCGCTGCTACCTCAAACTTGATCGAAACCCCGACGGGGCCATAACAGGTTGCACCCACAGCAGCGACCTGTACGTTTTCCCTGATCATTCCGACCTACAACGAGCGCCGCAATATTGCCGCCATTGTCGATCAGCTCACCCGTCTCTTAGAAGGGGCAATTCCGGGCGCATACGAGCTGATTGTGGTGGATGACGATAGCCCCGATCGCACCTGGGAAGCTGCACTGGCGTTATGCAATGAGTACCCACCACTACGGGTGATGCGGCGGACTGCCGAGCGGGGGTTGTCTTCAGCGGTGATTCGCGGCTGGCAGGTGGCCCAGGGTGAAATCCTCGGCGTGATTGATGCGGATCTGCAACATCCGCCAGAGGTGTTGTTAGAGCTACTGGCGGCAGTGCAGGCCGATGCTGACTTAGCCGTAGCCAGCCGCCATGTGGAAGGGGGCGGCGTCAGCGAGTGGAGCTTTATACGCCGATTTTTGTCCCGAGGGGCACAGACCCTGGGGCTGTTGATTTTGCCGAAGGTGGTGGGTCGGGTGTCAGACCCAATGAGTGGCTATTTTTTGGTGCGTCGTGGGGCGATCGCCTCAGCACCGCTCTACCCCAAGGGCTACAAGATTCTCTTAGAAGTAATTGGCCGGGGGCAAATCGGGTTGATTGCTGAGGTGGGCTACGTTTTCCAAGAGCGTCTCGAAGGGGAAAGCAAGGTCACCTGGCGACAGTATGTCGATTACCTCCATCACCTGCTCAGCTTGCGCTTTAAGGGCCGAATTGCGCCCACGGGTAAACCCGCACCCTTGGGGCGGTTCCTGCGGTTTGGCCTAGTGGGCTTTAGCGGTCTGTTTGTGGACTATGCGGTTTTCTTTCTTCTATTCAGTCAACTCGGGGTCGGCCTGACCACCAGCAACGTCCTTTCAGCCGAGACGGCGATTTTCAATAATTTCCTGTGGAATGATGCCTGGACCTTTGCGGATTTTTCCCAACAGCAAAAGGGTTGGCGGGCTCGTCTGAAACGCTTTCTCAAATTCAACCTGATTTGCTTGGCGGGGCTGGTGCTGAACACGCTGATTGTGAATCTACTCTTTAACGTTTTTGGCTTAAATGCTTACCTGGCCAAGTTCATTGCCATCGGTGCGGTTACCCTCTGGAATTTTTGGCTCAATCTGAAGCTGAGCTGGCGCGTCACCGACACGCCAGAAACTTAATATGGTCTCTCCATGACGGCATTACATCTCGCTATACCTGCAGGAGCTGGGTGCAACAACCCGTAGCGATTATCTTTCGTGTCAAGTCCACCCTGCTATCAGGTCCGGCCTCTGTAGTGCCATGACAAAGCCGACCAGCCAGAGCTGGTATCAGCATTTCCCAGCCACAGACCTAATCTATGCAGGCAAAGGACAAGCAGGCG
>JBHJIP010000110.1:0-34013 GCA_050043365.1 Leptolyngbyaceae cyanobacterium | reverse complement strand
TGGCAATGTTGCAGTTGGCTAATGCTCTCTTTGAGCAAGGCCAATCGGTTGAGCAAGTCGTGGAGGTGATGATGCCTATCTGAAATACACAACTCAACTCCTTATTTATTTTCCTCTCACTGAAGTTTGCCAAGTCGTGTGTCATAGATACCTTTGTGACCGCGTCCCGTATTCGGAGCGATGAAAAAGCCACTCGAACCTGGACCCTGGAGGGCTTCGGTCATTTCTTTAATATTGTGGCCAATGCCAAAAACGGTGCGGTACATGTGACCGGCAATAATAAAGATGACGGCGATCGCCAGATGGTGATGGGCCATGTCCGTCAGCCAGAGGGATTCCGTCTGGGGATGAAAGCCCCCCAAAAAGGTGAGAATGGCGGTGCCCGCCCCCTGACTCGTGTTAAAGAGATGGTCTACCGTATCGGGATTTTGGGCATAGGCCCCCCAGTTGCCGGTAAAGAAGGGCGTCAGTCCTTCTGGATGGGGACGCACAGCAAGGAAGTTATCCCACCCGACATGCTGCCCCCGCGATTCGGGAATCGCCACATGCACCAAGTGCCCTGTCCACGCCAGGGCACTGACCCCAAAGAGACCGGCCAGGTGGTGGTTCAGCCGTGATTCAGCATTCTTGAACCAGGCCAAACTAGGCCGGAACTTAGGTTGCAGGTGCAGCCACCCGGCATAGAGCATGACGCTGGCCAGCAGCAGCAAAAATAGCGAACCCACAAACAAGTCAGTGTTGGTGCGCATACCGATGGTGTACCACCAGTGATACACCCCGGAGTAGCAAATATCGACCGGATTCCGGGCTCCGGCTTGGGTGTAAGCTTCGATCACCGCTGGGCCAAATTGGGCATCCCAAATGGCATGGGCAATGGGTCTAGTATTCAGCGGATCTTGAATCCACTGTTCAAAGTTGCCTTGCCAAGCCACATGAAACAAGATGCCAGATATCCACAAAAAGATAATGGCGAGATGACCAAAGTGGGAGGCAAAAATCCGCTGATACAGATTTTCCTCCGTCATCCCATCGTGACTCTCAAAGTCATGGGCTGTGGCGATCGCATAAAAGATGCGGCGAGTGGTCGGATCTCGCTGCAAATCCTGACTAAATTTCGGAAATTTTGTCGCCATAATTGCAATTGGGTTAAAAGACAGATGTCAAACAGGGGGGGCAGGCATGGCGATGCCATGCCCGTATCCGCTACCCCACTGCCGCCATGCGGGCTAGGAAAAAGGCCCAGGTAGTGACAATACCGCCCAAGAGATAATGGGCTACTCCCACCGCGCGGCCTAGGGTGCTACTCAGCGCACGGGGTTGCATCACCGTCGTGATTCGCAGTTTGTTGTGGGCCCACACGATAGACTCAATCAGCTCTTGCCAGTAGCCGCGACCACTGAACAAGAACATCAAGCTGAACCCAAAGACGAAGTGCCCTGCCAAGAAGAGCAGACCATAGGCAGATAGTGCCGACCCGTAGGAGCCAATCACCTGCGACGCCTGGGACCAGAGAAAGTCGCGCAGCCAGCCATTATTGGTAATGGATGATTGGGCAAAATTGCCAGCGGTGATATGGGAGATCGTGCCGTCGGCATTCACCGTGCCCCACACGTCTGACTGCATCTTCCAAAAGAAGTGGAAAATCACAATCGACAGGCAGTTATACATCCAGAACAGCCCCAGAAAGACATGATCCCAAGCGGAAACTTGGCAGGTGCCACCGCGACCGGGGCCATCGCAGGGGAAGCGAAAACCCAACTTACCCTTGTCAGGAATCAAGCGCGAATTGCGGGAGAACAGCACCCCCTTGAGCAGCACCAACACCGTCACGTGAATGGTGAAGGCATGGATGTGGTGAATCAGGAAATCAGCAGTCCCGAGTTGGATGGGCATCATCGCCACCTTGCCGCCGACTGCCACGACTCCACCGCCAAAGGCATGGCTGATGGGGTTCATGATGCCGGGCACTGTTGTCCCCAAGCCGACCAAGTCGATGTTGCGCGCCCCGCCGAACACATCGCCTAACGGCTGAGCCGCCTGCACTGCTGGGTTATTGATGGCTATGGTGTGGATGTGCTGAATCCACTGGGCAAACACCGGCTGGAGCTGAATCCCCGTATCGGAAAACATGTCCTGCGGGCGACCAAAGGCTCGCATGGTGTCGTTGTGACAGTACATGGCAAAGCTGTGGAAGCCTAAGAACTGGCAGACCCAAACCAGGTGAGAAATGATAGCGTCGCGGTGACGCAGCACCCGATCCAGCACGTTGTTGACGTGATCAGCGGGGTTATAGTCCCGCACTAGGAAGATCCCGGCATGGGCCGCCCCGCCGACAATGCAGAATCCAGCAATCCACACATGGTGGGTAAACAGCGAGGTCACCGTGGCATAGTCAGTGGCCAGGTAAGGATAGGGCGGCATCACATACATATGATGGGCCACTAGCAGGCTGGCCGTGCCAAATTGAACCAGGTGAATGGCGAGATTGGCGTGCCACGACGTCTCAAAGATCTTGTCGAGCCCCCGGTGCCCCACTGGCCCAATGAAATTGAACAAGGGGAACATCTTGGGCGTGCGGGCATCATCCAACAGTTCGCGAAAACTATGGCCAATGCACCAGTTGGTGCGGTAAAAATGACCCGCAATGATAAACAGGACGGAGATCGCCACGTGGTGGTGGGCAATATCGGTCATCCACAGCCCGCCCGTTACCGGATTTAGCCCCCCCCTAAAGGTGAGAAAATCGGTATAGGCCGACCAATTTAAGGTGAAAAACGGCTTCACACCCTGGGCAAAGCTGGGAAATAGCTCTACCATCAGGCTCTTATCGAGAATAAACTCGTGGGGCAACGGCACGTTTTGCGGCAATACCCCTGCATCCATCAGCCGATTGGTTGGCACCGCCACATGGATTAAGTGACCCGCCCAACCCAAACTGCCCAGCCCCAGCAGCCCAGCCAGGTGATGGTTCATCATCGATTCCCAATTGCGGAACCACTCTAGCTTGGGGGCTCTCATGTGATAGTGAAACCAGCCCGCAAACAGCATGATTGCGGCCATCACCAAGGCACCCATCGCCGTCCAAAAAAGCTGGAACTCATGGGTGAACCCTTGTCCCCGCCACATTTGAAACAGGCCAGAGGTAATTTGAATGCCCTGGAAGCCGCCACCGACATCGGCGTTCAAAATCTCCTGACCGACGAGCGGCCAGACGATTTGGGCACTAGGCTTAATGTTGGTTGGGTCGGCCATCCAAGCCGAAAAGTTAGAAAATCTCGCGCCATGAAAATGCATGCCGCTCAGCCAGATAAAGATGATTGCCAGGTGTCCAAAGTGAGCCGAGAAGATTTTGCGAGAAACATCTTCTAAATCACTGGTATGGCTATCAAAGTCATGGGCATCGGCATGGAGGTTCCAAATCCAGGTCGTGGTTTTGGGACCTCGGGCCAGAGTGCGATCAAAATGGCCCGGCTTGGCCCACTTCTCAAAGGAGGTAGGGACCGGATTTTGATCGACATTGACCTGAACCGGTTGCCTCTGCTTTGGAGGACTCTTGGTCATTAAAACCTCCCACATTTGCTAAACAAAAAAGTTGATAATGACAGCCCCGCAAATCAAGAGGTAAATGACGTCAGGCGAGGCATTACGGCGGTCAAGAAAAAACGGCCCGATAGCGAAGCGCTATGAAGGTGGGGCCGGTGACTGGCGCGATGAGAGCGGCACGAGCAGTTCTGGAGCGTCAGCAACAGTTAAAGACTCAGGAAAGGTCGTGGTTTCTTCTACAGCGAGGGCACGAATTCCCTGATTGGCCTGAGTGACGACGTCGGCCCAAGTAGGAACAACGGCTTTTTGGCCATAGCTCGACCCCACCGGACTGTTCCCCACCTGATCGAAGCCAAAGGCTGCCATATCAATGCCCATAGCCGCAGACCAAATGCCTGCTACCGGAAAGGCCGCTAAAAAGAAGTGCAGCGATCTCGAGGACCGAAAGCTGGCCCCTGGCCACAGCACCTTTTGCTGATTGGCTTGAATGTGCTCAAAGCTGTAGGCGGGGATAGGCGTCCTAGCCCAGCGTGGTTTGCGAAACGAGGTGAGCTTGTCACCCTCAGGCTGGCGAAGCAGGGCAGAGGTCACCAAAGAGCCGTGGGCGGCACACAACAGAGACCCCCCAAACACGCCAATCACCCCTACCTGATGCAGTGGGTTGGCCAGGATATTGTGATCGGCCTGAAACTGCAACATGAACGTGAACGTACCAGAGATCCCCAAAGGCATGCCTGAGGAGAAACCACCTTGCCCGATTGGGTAAATCAGCAGCACTGAAAAGGCCGCCGCAACCGGTGCGGTGAAGGCCAGCGAGATCCACGGACGCATGCCCAGACGGTAGCTCAGCTCCCATTCCCGATCTTGGTAGGCAATGATGCCAATCAAAAAGTGCAGCACGATGAGTTGGTAAGGTCCGCCGTTAACCAACCATTCATTAAGAGACGCGGCTTCCCAAAGGGGATAAAAGTGTAGACCCACTGCCGGAGAAGTCGGCACAACCGCCGCCGTGATTAGGTTATTGCCGTCGAGTAGTGACCCCGACATTAGGTGCCCAGTGCCGTTAATATCCACCGCCGGAGCTAGCACAAACGCCAGCACAAAAACAATCGCAGCAGTCGACAAGGTGGGAATCATCAAGATCCCAAACCAACCGATATAAATACGGTTTTCAGTACTCGTCACCCAACGACAAAAACGTTCCCAAGGATGAACCTTGGGGGTTGCCAACGTTTCGTCAGCAGGTCTGGAAGGAACTGACGTAACTTCATCTAAAGGTCTGCTCGAGTTGGGCAAGCCTTTTAGTTGGTCAGGACGATCAAGGGCGATCGCTCTACCAAACTGTGTCATCTTAAAGCTCCTAAAATCACGTTTTTGAATGCCAAAATCTGCTTATACTGCTCCAAAAGAGCAGCACAAAACTTGCCTATTGGCATGGGAAATCATGAAGAGTCCCCAACCGAAACAACCCCATTTAGACCAGAAGCTTTAACGGCTTTCTGTAATGGTGTTCTCTCAATTGATGAAGCAAGACTAAAGAGAAAAAATGAAGAACTAATGAAGGCCACCTTTCACTTTAGGAAAAGTTACAGGCATCAGCAGATATCGTTGCTTTTTAAGCTGTGTAAGCGTTTTCTTGGCTTCCTTTTCGCCGCCACCGCACAATGGGCTGATTCCCCCAGAATTCATCAGAACTCGCTTAAAAATTCACACTAATATAGCTAAACGCAGCAAGACTCAAGTCATATAAGCTGCTGAAAGCTCTACGAGCCAATCAGTTCAGAGGCTATTTGAAAAGTTCTCTGGATCTCGTTTCGCTACATGGATCACCCAAAATAGGCAGCGGTAGCATCAAGGCTTCAGCCAATCCCCTTTTTAAACAGCCTCCCAGGCGGAGCAAAGCTCTCTTCCCTACAGGCTTTGAATAGACCGATAGCGACCGGGTCCTTATTCTGTAGTTTTCATAGATAGTCGGCTTAGCATTCCGCCACCCGTTAATGACTCGACCTCTTTAGGTCTATTAGTCTTAATTTTTGCTTTTTTAATCTTTAGAAATTCAGCGCTGACAGATTCTAAATTCAAATTTCAAGAAAATCTATGCAAATGATTTTTAGCTCAATAAATTATGATATTTTTATGCTGTTGATAAACTGCTTTAAGGAGAAGAAATGCTTTATACTTCGAAAAAAATAGTGGCTAGATATTTTATTCTTCCACTCTGCGCAGGAATGATTGCAATAACCTTTTGGACAGGCGTCGCGATGGCGGCTTCTATCGATAAAGTGACCCGCACTATTCCTTTAAATGCCGAAGGCAGACAAACAACTTTGACGACCAACCAGTTAGCAATTGGTCAACGTAAATTTAACGGTAGCTGTGCCTCGTGCCACTTAGATGGCGTGACTAAAACCAACCCTATCGTTGATTTAAGCCCCGGAAGTTTAGCCTTGGCAACGCCGCCGCGCAACACTGTTGCCAGCATCGTCGATTATCTGGAAAATCCCACGACCTATGACGGCTTACAAGACCTGTCGAAATTCCATCCCTCGACTCAACGAACGGATCTATTTCCTAAGATGCGTGACCTAAGCAAAGATGACCTGACCGCGATTGCCGGGCACATTTTGGTGCAACCTAAAATCGTTGGAGATCAGTGGGCCGGAGGGAAACCCAAACGATAATTTCTATAATCAGCCCCCAGGATTTACAAATTCTGGGGGCTGATTGTGTTTACCGCATTAGCGCTGAATAAACTGCATCGCCGCGATCGCACCAAGAAAGAACACGGTAGGAATCGCTAGGGTATGTACCGCTAGCCACCTAACAGTGAAAATCGGATAGTTAATCTCAGATGAACGATTTACATTCGTCATGGTTGTAGTCTTATTGTTGAATGAATGTCTAATGGACTGCGACAGCAGTTGGCTTATCTGGGGGCGCTGTCAGAAACAACAGCGCCGGTGAATGTAAGGGGAGTGGGCTGTCCATAGTTGGTCTATTCCCGCCAAACTCAACTAGGGGCTGTGGACAATTAAAGCTAGGTTCCTTGCCGCAAGGCGGTTACAGCCCCTAGCTTGATTCATTAGAACGGGCTCATGCCTACCCAGTCAGGGTTTTGCCGTTGATTGTCCACACGCCCTAGATGGTTTCCGGTTCAATGCGACCATAAAAGTGGCCTTGAATTTTGACGTCCATAACTTCTTTGGAACCAAAGTCAGTATCCGAAGGTTGTGCGCTCTCAAACAAACCGGCAACTTCGCCCGTTGCTTGGTTGACCCGGTTAATCTGCAAGGAAATGGTCCCTTGGTCAATATCAAATACCTTTGTGTTCGGGCGAGCATATTCTTCACTGTCAGCATTGACGGGTAGCCCGACGGCCGCATCGTAGCCCATCGACAGACCACGCCCTTTAGGATCAATAAAACTTGAGGTGCGATAAGGCGGCACATCAAACGTACCGACCAAACGACTAGAGGTGCTGAGACGACCGGAGGAATCTTGATTTTGAGCCACTAATCCCTTGATGGTGAATAACAGTGGCACCCGTTCACCATCGGGGAGCTGTACCGTCACCGGCTGAAAATCAAAGCCCCCCTGCTCGCTAAAGGTCAGCATGCCGTTAGAGTCAGCCTTGAGCGAACCACTCACCTGATCAAGGGTGAAACTTTCTCGAGTTAAGGGTTTGGTGAGTTCAAACTGACTATTCTGTCGTTTGATGCGGGGAGATCGCTTCACCAAAAAGGTTTTGGGTTCTAAACACAGTTCTTTGAGTTGATAAGACTGGCCAGTAGCTATCTTGATCGAATCGAGACTCGATTCCGATATTTCCGGGCAATTGTTGGCTAGCCCACTACCTCGAATGTCGTCATAACTCAAAGCGTCATTTCCTGCGGTGGGACTGCTGCTACAAGCTGTCAGGAAACCCAAAAAAATTGCTAAAAAGAAGGCTATTAGAGAACGGTATTTCATAGCTTTTTATGAACTCACTTTCCAAACGACTCTCTACTCCAAAACAGAGGGAAATTAATCTTTCTTGAATTTTGGAATAATCTGACTTCCAGAAGACTGGGCTTGGGTTCAGATCGATTATCAGATCTGAACAAAGCTGCTCTGCTCTTTTAGCTCCTGATACTTTAGTATTGCATTCTTTGTCTGTGAATCGTTGATCAAAAATGTCCACAGGCTGACAAAGATGATCATGAAGACGAGGATCAAACTCAGTTTATTCTTCTGTCCCTTCATTTTTTTGCACTCTGAAAACTGAAAGAAAGGGCATCCTTATATAAGGCTTCCTGGGTTTTTCTACATGATTACTACTGATTTAGCATCGAAGAGCGGCCAAGTAAATCATCTTAACCATGGGTAATTTGAGTCGAATAGAGCAGCCTAGTACAGTCCATATCAATGCAAGATAATGACTTTAAAGACAGGCTGAACCAACGCCTCTAAAACATTCCGCACTTACCGTTATTGGTGCTTAACTACTGATGATTTATATCTAGATAACTGGCAGAAATGCCTGCACTTAAATCATGAAATAAGTTGAACACACCATTATCTTGCGGCATGCAAATAAACCAGCAAATACATCTCCGGCTTGAGTAAATTGTCTACTCATTGGCCTTGCGGCACATCTTTAGGAGAAGCCTTAAATCTCGCCAGCCTAGGCCAGCATGCAAATCGCATTAAAGCAGCTAAATCTAAAGAACTGATGAAGGCTATCTTTGTTAAAGTGCGTTACAAAGTTTCTTTAAGCGGTTTTTGGCCTTTCATAAGTTCTTCATTTTTTTTACCTACTCTCCTAATTGAATCCAGAAAACAAAATCTCTTCTGTGATTTGCATTAATTCGGAGATCATTGAGTCATGAGTTTAGTTACGGAATTGATCCTCAGTGCTGATAGTGAGGCCCGTTATCCTGCACCTAAGGAACTGAGAATTTTTCAGGATTTTGTCAAAACTGGAGAACAGCGAATTCGAATTGCTAAAACTTTAGCCGAGAATGAACAGCGTATCGTCCAAAACGGAAGTCAAAAATTTTGGGAGCGTTGTCCCAATACGCCCAGTAATAGTGGTGTAGATCGCAAGACCAATTCTTGTCAGCGGGATCAAGGCTGGTATGTGCGCCTGATTGCTTACTCCATTCTGGCGGGCAGTGAGCGCCCCCTAGAAGAAATCGGCACCGTTGGCATTAAGGAAATGTACAACAACTTAGAAATTCCCATTCGCAACATTGCCGAATGTATGCGTTGTCTAAAACAGGAAGCGATGACCCTCATGAGTGATGAAGATGCTCAAGAGGTTGCTCCTTATTTCGATTTGATTATCAACTCTTTGTCGTAGATGGGCCTCGGTTGGCGTTGAATTTCAACCCTGCCATCGAGAACTCACGCCTGCTGTTGTGGTGGGGACTGAGATTTCGAGTGCAAGGTTTCGGGTTTGCGGATCTATAAAGATGGCTTTTTGCCGTTTACTCCGCACCTTTTGTCTCTGACTGTCTGCCTTGTCCCTTTTGGCTGTTGCTTTTCTCTTAAAACCTTTTTCTGAATCCCAAGGAGATCCTTAATGCAAGACGCTATTACCACCCTGATCAATACTTCTGACATGCAGGGCAAATATTTAGACGATAGCTCGTTAGATAACCTGCAAAACTATTTTCGCAGTGGTGATCTGCGGGCGCGGGCAGCCATGTCAGTCAGCGCTAATGCCTCCAAAATCGTCACTAAAACGGTCGCCAAAGCCCTGCTTTATACCGATATCACGGCTCCCGGCGGCAACATGTATACCTGCCGTCGCTATGCGGCCTGCATTCGCGATATGGAATATTTCTTGCGCTACGCCACCTACGCCATGCTGGCGGGTGATCCATCCATTTTGGATGAGCGGGTGCTCAATGGCCTGAAAGAAACCTACAACTCTTTGGGTGTGCCGGTGGGTGCCACGGTGCGAGCGGTGCAGTCCATGAAAGAAGTAGCGACCGAGATGCTAGGCGCTGAGGCCGGTCGAGAAATGGGCGTTTATTTTGACCACATCTGTTCAGGGTTGAGCTAGAGACTGACTGCGCGGGGTCAGTCAGCTTGGCAACCAGTCTGGTGGGGGGCGATTAGAGCCGTGATGCCGGTGAGTCAGTTAATCAACTGTCAAGGCGGTATTGCGGTTGCCTCAAAAGGTTATGTCGGTTTAAGAGCTCTCCCTCTAAGCGCGATGTGCCTTACCCACCTGACTTGGATAGCTGATGCCGGCTTGAGAGCTCTCCCTCACTTGCCGGTATTAGCTTGCTCTTGTGGACGCTAGGGGCTGTGCAATCACAGTCAGACACCTCACCAAAAGGTGGTTACAGCCCTAGCTTGATTCAGTGGGGCGGGCGTGACCATGCTTATCCCACAAGGATTTCACCGTTCATTGTCCACACGCTCTAGTCACTTCTTATCAAAGGCCTAAACCATCATAAAGCTTTAAAAATCACAGGATTTGCTATGAGCATCATCACCCAAGCGATCGCCAATGCCGATCGCGAAGCGCGATATCTCAGTCGAGGCGAGTTAGAGGCGATCAGCCACTTTTTTGATGCAGGACAACAACGTCTCCGCATTGCCTCCATTTTGACCAGCAATGTTCAACTCATTGTGGAACAAGGAAGTCAGCGATTTTGGCAACGCTGCCCGATCACTCCGAGCAACAGCGATAACTCGACCTTCCAGGCTTCATGTCTGCGGGATCAGGGCTGGTTTTTACGCCTGATTTCCTATGCCGTGGTGGTCGGCGACATTGATCCGCTCCAGGCCAGTGGGGTGCGCGGGGTCAAGGCAATGTACACCTCCCTCGAAATTCCCCTCAGCAATGTGGCGGAATGTATGACCTGCCTAAAGGAAGTGGCCCTGAGTCTTTTGAACGTTGAGGATGCGGCAGAAGTCGCGCCTTATTTTGACTACTTGATTGAAGGCTTGCGGCCCTGAGGGGCGGTGAGGGAGTGGATGGGTGGATGAGTGTGAGGGTGGGAGAACAGGTTTGTCGTTTGTCGGTAGTACTAAATTCTGGGTTTCCTTACTCCCCATCCCCCCTTCCCTCCTTCTTTTTTAGTAACTTTTTTTGATTTGGAGCTAATCAACCGCCATGACTGATCGGATGAACGGAGGCAGTCCAGTTGTCCAGCCGCAGCAGTATCACACGGTGCCGACCGCCGTCATTACGGAAGCGATGCAGCGCGATCGCTATCTAAGCCGGGGTGAAGGCCAAGAACTGTTAGGTTTTTTTGGCACTGGGCTACAGCGACTGGCCATTGCTCAAACCCTGACTCAATATGCCGATCGCATTGTGGCGGCAGGGGCTAACCGCATCTTTGTGGGCGGTAACCCAATGGCCTACCTAGAGAAACCCGAGGAGCCGTTGGGCTTACCGGGCTCTGATTACTTCATTGCCGAAGACTACCTCTCGGCGGTGACCCGGCAGAAAAAAGAGCAGGCCAGCAATCGCGATCGCCCGCGCTTTGTCGAAGCTTCGAACCCGCTGGTGGATTGGCTTAAAGGGACATTTTCGGGGGGCAAACCCTCGGTACCCAGTCGATTTCGAACAATCGACATTGCCCGCTACGGCCCGGTGCGCATGAAGCGATCGCTGCGGGACCTGAGCTGGTTTTTACGTTATGTCACCTATGCGATCGTGGCGGGCGATACCAGCATTATTAGCGTCAATACGCGGGGGCTACGGGGGGTCATTCCCGAAGATGTCACCGTGGCGACCCTCGTCGCGCTGCGAGAAATGCAGTGGAAAGCCCAGACCTACTTTCCGAAAGGCGGGGCAGCAGCGGCGCTCGTGGGACGCTACTTCGACGTGTTGATTGAAGACTATGGGGTCGAAAAGCCCGACCCGCAACTGCGGTTAGGGGTGTCCCAACACCATGCTGGTTTGCCCTTACCCCAAAGCTATCGCGATAGTGCCAGCCCCCGGCCTCGCTGGGTGATGAAAGCAGATTTGCCCGATATCGAAAAGGATGATGTCGTGCGCGCCGCCTATCGGCAAGTGTTTGAGCGGGATGTCACCGATCTTTACGGTCCTCAATTAACCGCGTCGGTCTCCCAGGTCAAAGGCGGTCTGGGGACGATGAAAGAGTTTATCCGGCAGTTGGGCAAATCCCGGCTGTATCGGCAACTTTACTATGAGCCCTACAGCATCAGCCGCAGTATTGAACTGGCCTGCCGTCACTTCTTGGGGCGCGGGTTGAGCTGCCTAGAAGAGTTTCAAAAGTACTTTGACGTCATCTCTGACCACGGATTTCCCGCCTTGGTGGATGACTTTATCGACTCGCCAGAATATGCCGACTACTTTGGCGAAGAGACAGTACCCTACCTCCGGGGTTTAGGGCTAGAAGCGCAGGAATGCCGTAACTGGGGTCCCCAGTTGGAGCTGTTCAAATACAGTGCCCCGGTGCGCAAAGTGCCGCAGTTCGTCACCACCTTTAGTGGCTATCAGCAACCGCTGCCCAATCAGCATCCCTACGGGGCGGGCAATGATCCGTTAGAAATTCAGTTTGGGGCGATCTTTCCGCAGGAGACGCGCGACCCGCAAGCGCAGCCCGCTCACTTTAGCGAAGACAGCCGCCGGATTCTGATCAGCAACGGTGCGACCAACGGCCCGGCTGATCGCCCTGCCGCCCACCTCGGCCGCGCCCCCGGCTCCATGGCTCATCATCGGCTGCGGTGGGAAGCGGTTGTCTCCCCGAACGGATTGAACGGCAGCGCTGGGGACGATCGCCACCAGACCAGCTTTAGTCTGACCCGCCACTCCCGCGAAGCAGTGATTGAGGCGACCTATCGCCAGGTCTTTGGTCGAGCGGTGTGGGATGGTCAGCGGCAGCGGACGATCGAGACCCAACTGAAGGCAGGCAATATCACGCTGCGGGAATTTGTGCGGCAGTTGGCCAAATCGCGCCCGTTCCGCCAGCTCGCTTGGGAAACGCTGTATGTCACCAAAGCGATCGAATACATTCACCGGCGCTTGCTGGGTCGCCCAACCCGCGATCGCCGGGAAATGGCCCGGTACTACGACCTCTGCGCTCGCCAAGGCTTTTATGCCTTGGTCGATGCGTTGATCGACAGTGCCGAATACCGCGACGCCTTTGGCGACATGGGGGTCCCCTATGAGCGCTACCTGACGCCCCAGGGCTACGCCCAGAGATCGCCCCAAGGCCCCGGTGGCTGGTTCAAACCGAGGGAAGCGCCCGCGATCGCGGGGGAATGGCTGCAAACCTACGCCAAACAAGCGATCGCCCAGGCTCACGCCGCCAGTAACCATAATGGCCGCAATCTCAGCACTGAGCCAGCCGCAGCCAGCACTGAACCAGCTGCAGCCAGCACTGAGCCAGCTGCAGCCAGCACTGAGCCAGCCGCGACCAGCACTGTGGCCGTTCAAGAGCCCCCGCCTGCCGTCGCTGCCCCAGACCCGCCGCCCAGTGTCAATAATGGCGAGGCCGCAGCGGTAACACCAGCAGTCACGACGCCAACAGAAGTCAGCACGCCCTCTTAACCCATCGTTGGGTGCTGACATTCCAAGGTTGAGGCGGCTGATTCTGCCGCACTCCCCGTCAACTTTTTCCTCTCTCTGGTGAAAACCATGCATATTCATTCCCATGCTGCCCCGCCTGTGTCCGTCATTGAGCCGGACGTCGAAGCCCCGCAAACTCAGCTGTCGCTCTGGTGCCGCAGCCGCAACCTCTTGGACTACCGCCTTCATATCGGCTGGTTTGGCGGGCTCCGCGTTTACTCCGTTGCAGCCAACTCCCTATCTGAAACTGGAAAATCATGAGCATTGTGAAACAGGTGATTCTCAACGCCGATGAAGAGCAGCGCTACCCCACCCCCGGAGAGCTGCGGATGATTCGCACGTTCTGCAAAACGGGCACCGATCGCGTGCGATTGGCTCAAACCTTAGAGCAGAAAGCCGAAACCATCGTGGAGCAAGGCACCCGCCAGTTTTGGCGAATTTGCCCTCGCACCCCGAGCAATAGCGGTAATCGTCGTAAGACCGCAGCGGCTAAGCGGGATATGGGGTGGTTCGTGCGCTTGATTAGCTACTGCCTGCTGGCGGGCGACGATCGCCCCCTCCGAGAAATTGGCCTTGTGGGCATGAAAGAGCTGTACACCAACATTGGCATTCCCCTGACCAACATCTTGCAGTACATGCGCTGCCTGAAAGCGGAGGCGATCACCCAGCTCGAAGCGGCTGATGCCGAGGCGATCATCCCCTATTTTGACCAAATCATTCAGGTGTTGGCGCTACCCGGCGCGCCCTATTTCATGAACGATGGCCCCGGCGAAAGCGATTCCGTGGCTTAGGGACCCCTTACCCCAAAAGCAGCAAGGGCTGACACCGCCCCCTGACCTGCTTTTATCCAACATATTTAGATAGATGAGGATGTAAACGATGACGATTTCGGTAGGAGCCCTGAAACCAGCCCGCAGCTGGGTGGGTGAACTCGATGACTGGCTCAAGCGCGATCGCTTCGTGTTTATCGGCTGGTCAGGACTGTTGCTCTTTCCCTGTGCTTACTTGGCGATCGGGGCTTGGTTTACCGGCACGACCTTTGTCACATCTTGGTACACCCACGGCCTAGTCAGCTCTTATATCGAAGGCTGCAACTTTTTAACGGTTGCTGTCTCGACCCCAGCCGAGAGCATAGGCCATTCTCTACTGCTGCTGTGGGGGCCTGAAGCCAATGGCGACTTTATTCGCTGGTGTCAAATTGGCGGCCTGTGGAATTTCACCGCCTTTCACGGTGTCTTTGCCCTGATCGGCTTTATGCTGCGGCAAATTGAGGTGGCTCGTCTGGTTGGGCTGCGCCCCTATAACGCGATCGCCTTTTCGGCCCCCATCGCTGTCTATGTCGCCACGTTTCTGATGTATCCCTTGGGCCAATCTGGTTGGTTTTTTGCCCCCAGCTTTGGTGTCACCGCTATTTTTCGATTCCTACTGTTTTTCCAGGGGTTTCACAATTACACGCTCAATCCCTTTCACATGATGGGGGTGACGGGCGTGTTGGGGGCAGCGCTGCTCTGTGCCATCCACGGGGCGACCGTGCAAAATACCCTGTTCAAAGATTCGACGGGCAAAAACACCTTCAAGGGCTTTTCCACGGCCCAGGCCGAAGAGACCTATTCCATGGTGACTGCCAATCGCTTTTGGTCACAAATTTTCGGCATTGCCTTTTCTAACAAGCGCTGGCTGCACTTCTTCATGCTGTTTGTGCCCGTTACCGGACTGTGGATGAGCGCCATTGGCATGGTGGGATTGTCATTCAACTTGCGGGCCTATGACTTTGTCAGTCAGGAGCTTCGCGCCGCCCAAGACCCCGAATTCGAGACGTTCTACACCAAGAATGTCTTGCTCAATGAAGGGGTGCGGGCCTGGATGGCAGAGATGGATCAGCCCGCCAAGAAGTTTGTCTTCCCGGAAGAAGTGCTGCCCCGAGGTTTTTCGCAGTAAAGCCGCTGTCGTCAAGACGGGATGGGATGCGATATCGCGCATCTCATTCACACCCCATAGTTTTTGCAGAGGTTAACCCCCGATGGAAACACCGATCGAAACGATTCCCGATATCTCGCCAGCGAGTCGATCGCTGGCTGAAGAAGGCTCCATCTTGGCCCCGGCCAGCCCTGGCTACGACGAAGAGTCCAGTGGGTTTGCCTGGTGGGCGGGAAATGCCCGGTTCATTACCCCTGAGTTAACCGGACGGTTTCTCGGAGCCCACATCGCCCATGCGGGCCTGATCGCCTTTTGGGCAGGTGGCATGCTCTTGTTTGAGGTGTCTCATTACAACCTGTCTAAACCGATGTATGAGCAGGGCTGCATTCTCATGCCCCACATTGCGACCCTGGGCTTTGGGGTCGGTCAAGGGGGGGCGGTCACTAATATTTTTCCCTTTTTCGCCATTGGGGTTGCCCACCTGATTGGCTCTGCCGTCCTAGGCGCGGGTGGTATTTATCACACCATCAAAGGTCCCGAGAAACTCTCGGGCTTTTTTGAGTTTGACTGGACCGATCGCGCCAAGGTCGCTCAGATTCTCGGCTTCCATATCCTCATGTTGGGGATCTTTGCCCTGCTGTTTGTCTGCAAAGCGATGTTTTGGGGCGGGCTGTATGACCCCTGGGCACCGGGGGGCGGCGACGTGCGACTGATCACGAGCCCCACCCTCGACCCCCGCATTATTTTTGGCTACCTGCTGCGCCTGCCCACTGGCGGTAGTGGCTGGATTGTCGGCGTCAATAACTTAGAAGATGTTATCGGCGGTCATATTTGGATTGGTAGCTTGCTGGTGATTGGGGGCATCTGGCACATTCTCGTGCCGCCCCTGCGCTGGACCGATAACCTCTATCCCTGGACAGGCGAGACGTACCTCTCTCAGAGTTTGGGCAATGTCGCCGGTCAAGCCTTTATCGCCACCGCCTTTATCTGGTTTAGCAATACCGCTTATCCCAGCGTGTTCTATGGGCCGACAGTGCCCGAAGCTTCCCAGGCCCAATCGCTGGTATTTTTAGCCCGCGACCAAAATCTGGGGGCTGAGGTGGCGTCGGCTCAGGGGCCGACCGGCCTCGGTAAATACTTGCAGCGATCGCCCACGGGAGAAATCATTTTCGGCGGTGAAACCATGCGCTTTTGGTCGACTCGTGCCCCTTGGTTAGAACCGTTGCGAGGCTCCAATGGCCTGGATCTGGAAAAAATCAGGCACGATATTCAACCCTGGCAGTTACGGCAAGCGGCGGAATACATGACCCATGCCCCGATCGGTTCTCTGAACTCGGTGGCAGGGCTGGCGACTGAAACGAATGCCTTTAACTATGTCTCCCCCCGGACCTGGCTGGCCTCCGCCCACTTTATCTTTGCCTTCTTTTTCTTAGTGGGACATCTCTGGCACGCGGGCCGAGCTCGGGCCACGGCTGCTGGCTTTGAAACCGGCCTCGATCGCGAAAACGAACCAGTGCTGTCGATGCCGCCGATTGATCCCAGTCTGCGTTAGCGCCAGACCTGCCACCCGTCTTGATAGATGGGTGAGCCATGTTCGCCGTCACGGGTCGGCATTGACCTAAGTGTCAGTCGAGGATGCCTGACCCGTCTCACCCTTTCTAAATGTTCACCTCACGCAAGGAGAAGACCCTGATGGGACTGCCTTGGTACCGCGTCCATACTTCTGTCCTCAACGATCCGGGCCGACTGCTGGCGGTGCATCTGATGCACAATGCCCTATGCGCCGGATTTGCTGGCTCCATGCTGCTATTTGAGCTGGCGCGCTACGACCCCACCGACCCCGTCCTCAATGCCATGTGGCGGCAAGGGAGCTTTTTGATGCCCTTTGTGGCTCGCCTGGGCGTCACCAACTCCTGGCAAGGTTGGAGCATCACGGGTGAAACCTTTACCGACCCCGGCTTTTGGACGTTTGAAACCGTCGCGATCGCCCACATTGTGTTCTCCGGCTTAGAATTCCTAGCCGCCTGCTGGCACTGGGTGTACTGGGATGTTGCCACATTCTTCGATCCTAAAACCGATGAGCCCATCATCGACTTGCCTAAGGTCTTCGGTATTCATTTACTACTGGCAGGGCTGCTGTGTTTCGGCTTTGGAGCCTTTCACCTAACCGGGGTCTTTGGTCCTGGCATGTGGGTCTCTGACCCCTATGGACTAACGGGCCATATCCAAGGCGTTGCCCCCGAATGGGGTGCCGCTGGCTTCAATCCGCAAAATCCCGGCGGGGTGGTAGCCCACCATATTGCGGCGGGCATCGTAGCCATCCTTGGCGGGCTGTTCCATATCCTGGTGCGGCCGCCCGAATATCTCTATAAAGCCCTCCGCATGGGGAATATCGAAGGGGCTCTGGCCAGTGGCCTGGCGGTCTTCTTTGCCGGGGGCTTTATCGCCGCCGGGACCATGTGGTACGGCACGGCCACTACCCCGATTGAGCTGTGGGGACCAACCCGCTACCACTGGGACAAGGGCTATTTTCACGAAGAAATCGAGCGCCGCGTCCATGCCGCTGAAGCTGCTGGGCAAAGCCTAACGGATGCCTGGGCGGCCATTCCGCAAAAGCTCGCCTTCTACGACTATGTAGGCAATAGCCCAGCCAAAGGGGGGTTGTTCCGCGTCGGTCGCATGGTTGATGGCGATGGCCTTGCCGCTGGCTGGCTGGGGCACCCGATCTTTAAAGATAAAGAAGGTCGGGAGCTAGAGGTCAGGCGCATGCCTAACTTCTTTGAAAACTTCCCGGTGGTGTTAACTGATCGCCAGGGCATCGTTCGAGCTGATATTCCGTTCCGGCGATCGGAGGCCAAATACGGATTTGAACAAACGGGCGTAACGGTCAGCTTTTTCGGCGGCCAGCTCGATGGGCAGACCTTTACCGAACCGCAAAAGGTCAAGCAGTATGCGCGCAAAGCGCAGTTGGGCGAACCCTTTGAGTTTGACCGCACTGTATACAACTCCGACGGTGCTATCCGCACCAGCAATCGCGGCTTCTTCGCTTTTTTCCATGCCTGTTTTGCTTTGGTCTGGTTCTTTGGCCATATCTGGCACGGACTGCGAGCCCTGTTCCAAGATGTCTTCTCGGGGATTGATCCAGAGTTGAGCGCAGAACAGGTGGAGTGGGGCTATTTCAGCAAGGTCGGCGATCCCACCACTCGCCAAGCCCCCACGACTTGATGGGGTAACCGTTGATCGGGGCAGCCTATTGCGTCCTGCCCCGATGACAACCTTGAAAAGCCACTGTGGTCAACAGCTCTTTTGATGGGATGGTATACCTGATTCCCCACTATTGAAACCAGCTTTTCAAATGCATTTATTCCTAGCAATTTGCATCAAAAATGCGTTGTCGGAAGCCCAAATTTAAGCATTTCTAAACCGGAAGACTATCACCCATGCAGCAAAAATACGTTTCTAAAAAAGTAGCTCCTTTGCAATATGCCCTGCGAGCCTTTAATTCTGAGGCCGGTCGAGTTACACCGGGCTGGGGTACTACCCCCATCATGGCTGCCCTGCTGGTAGCACTGCTGCTGTTTATCCTGATTATTTTGCAGCTTTACAACGGCACCATCCTGTTAAACGAGTTCGATATGACACCGGTATTTGACTTAGATTAAGCCTAATCAGGTACTGAATTCAGCGATTTCTGATCTGTTCATGGAGGTAAAAATGCTGAATATTTTCTATTTGGCTTACGGAGAAGGTGACTTTAGCTCTACTGCTAGTGGCATTGTTTCAGCACTCATTGTGTTGCTCATTGGCTGCCTGGCTTTTGGGATTTATTCCTACAAAACCTATCCCATAGATCGAGAATAGTGCCCTCCTGAACGGCACCTAAAAGTCTGTCGTTTTGCAAGGTTCATCATGTCTCACTTCAGTCACATCAAAACTCGCCTGCGCAATCTGGAAGTCCTGCAATTAGCTTTAACGGATCTAGATATCGAATGGCAATCTGGCCCCGCCAAGGTCAGAGGTTATCAAGGCCAAACCTGCAGCGTTGATCTAGTGATTGAACAGTCCAATCAGCATGATATCGGCTTCGCCTGGAATGGTCAGGAATATGCCCTGGTGTCGGATTTGCAGTTCTGGCAGCAGCCCCTGTCGGTGGATGGGTTTTTGCAGCTCATCACCCAACGCTATGCCTACCACACCATCCTGCATGAGACCGCGCAGCGGGGGTTTGAAGTGGCTGATCAGCAACAGCGCAAAGACGGCTCTATTTGCCTATTAGTGCAGCGTTGGGGCTAGTCACAGGCGGCGTCAAGATCTCCGACTGGGGTTTAAGATTCACGGTTTGGAATCTCAGGGGTGCAACGGTTACAGCTCCTAGCTTGATTTGTCGGAGCGGGCGTGGTCAGGCTTACCCAGAGAGGATTTCGCCGCTGATTGTCCACAAGCCCTAGACCCTTTTCAAAAGTTGTTTGAGCGAATACCTCAGCCCTCGTCAAGAGGGCTTTTTTATGAGCTTGACTCACCCGAATGCTATGACAAAGCAATTCCTGCCTATTTGAGAAGTGTGCGATCGCGCCAAAGATACCTCCATGATTCAACGAATCTTGAGGCCTGGTAGAGCGATCTGCTATTGCTCTTTCTGGCGATCGCCTGAGCCAACCGAATCTTTAGTCAACATTTGAGGCATAAGTTAGGTCGCTATCCATGAACAGTGTTGCAGGGGGCCGTAAGCACTCTATAAGGCCTTGATGTTGACGCTAACGACTGAGTCACGACGACCGTTTGAAGGGCTTTAGCCACCATAAAAAAACAGCGCTTTCTTCTCAGGAAAGCGCTGTCTGCTTGGCGCGTGTAACAGTCAAAAGTGATATCAAGCCTGAACTTCAGACACTTGATAGGCTACTGGAATCGCCGGTGCACTCGCCAAATCTAGGGGGAAATTGTGGGCATTCCGCTCATGCAAAACCTCAAAGCCCAAATTGGCCCGGTTGAGCACATCGGCCCAACTCGGCAAGACTCGACCCTGAGAATCCAAAACCGAGTGATTAAAGTTGAAGCCATTGAGGTTGAATGCCATTGTGCTAATGCCTAGTGCCACAAACCAGATACAAATGACTGGCCAGGCGGCTAGGAAAAAGTGTAACGAGCGAGAATTGTTAAAGCTGGCATATTGAAAGATCAAACGGCCAAAATAGCCGTGTGCTGCCAGAATGTTGTAGGTTTCTTCCTCTTGGCCAAACTTATAGCCATCATTTTGGGACTGAGTTTCAGTGGTCTCTCGAATCAGGCTTGAGGTTACCAAGGAGCCATGCATTGCACAGAACAGAGATCCTCCGAGTACCCCGGCAACCCCTAGCATGTGAAACGGATGCATCAAAATATTATGTTCAGCCTGGAAGACGAACATAAAATTGAAGGTTCCGCTAATCCCCATCGGTAGGCCATCAGAGAAACTGCCCTGTCCAATGGGATAAATCAGAAATACTGAGCTAGTTGCCGCGACTGGTGCAGAATAAGCCACACAGATCCAGGGTCGCATACCTAGGCGATAGCTCAGCTCCCACTCTCGGCCCACATAACACAGTAAAGCCGGAATATAGTGGAAGGCGATCATCTGGTACGGCCCGCCGTTATAAAGCCACTCATCTAGGCTGGCTGCTTCCCAAATCGCATAAAAATGAAGGCCGATCGCATTAGATGAGGGTACAACTGCTGCGGTAATGATGTTGTTGCCGTAAAGCAAAGAGCCCGAAAGCGGTTCCCGAATGCCATCAATATCGACCGGGGGAGCAGCTATAAAGGCCAGTACAAAAACGGTGATAGAAACTCCTAGCAAAGGAATCATCAAAACTCCGAACCAGCCAACATAGAGCCGATTCTCGGTACTGGTAACCCAATTACAGAAGCTCTCCCACAAGTTCGTATCTTGACGTTGTAGAACGGTAGTCATTGATCTTAAAGATGTAACGATCTAAGTGGATAAGACAAGACCATTAGACCAATAAAAAAAGAAGATCTTGAGAAGAACCGATGGAGATATTTGGAAGCGTGCCGCCACAGTCTTTTTCTATGAAAAACACACATCTGCGAATCGCGACATTTAACGTGCGAATGTACAAACGTACAAAAGCCGATGGCGGGATTTGAACCCGCGACCGCTCGATTACGAATCGAGTGCTCTACCACTGAGCCACATCGGCGTAGCCCCCAAATTTTAGCAGGGTATTTAGGTTGGTGGGATACCAGCCAACGCTGAAATCCTTAGACTCAGGCCGTTTGTCCTTGCACCGACTCCAAGCTGCGGCCAAAGGGCATAATCGCTAGCACCATTAGCTTGAAGTGCTGCTTGGCAAAGGGCAGGCCAATCACGGTGACGGCTAAAAATGCGCCCCAAGCCAGATGGTTGAGGGCGATCGCCCAGCCAAACAAAACAAACCAGATAATATTCAGAATCTGCACCAGGGGCGTACCCACGTTAGGCCCTTCGATCACCTCCTTACCAAAGGGCGTGAAAGTGGCGATGCCAACCTTGATGGTCTCAATCCCAAAAGGAATACCGATGACGGTCATGCAGGTGCTGAGGCCGCCGACAATGTAGCCAACGCCGCCCATAAATCCGCCAAAAATCAGCCAAACAATGTTGCCGATCAAGCTCATAGCCATCCTCCTGTTCGGGTGATTGCGCGCTGGCCCCAGCTTCTCACATCTGCTCGATCAGGCTGAACGGTTTCCCGACCCGTGGCAGGATAGATACCAGCACTGCCACTTGCACAATGACAACTCCCAAGAATTCCCTTTCCCAAAAAGAGAAGCAGCGCATTCCCCCTGGTATGAGCCCAGAGCGCTACGCTCGCCTTATGGCTGAGGCAAAAGCCCCCTATAAAGGACTGCGCAAGTTTATGTATGGTGCCTTTGGGGCCTCTGGCGCGATCGGCGGGTTTGTTTTTTTTGCTCAGGTGCTGAGTGGTCGCGACCTGGAACATGCCTTGCCGAATTTGGCATTACAGCTTGGCGTTGTGGCGCTGATGGTGTTTTTGTTTCGCTTAGAGAGCCGTAAAGCGTCTTAAGGTCTAGGTTTTGCTCAAGTGCGACTTCAGCCATCGGCAATCGGGCGCAGCACCCGCAGCACAATCCAGCTAATAATCAGCTGCCAACCCAAAATCAACGCGAAGGCCACGAGGAGAGCCTGAATCACTTCTCGCTCTGCGGCCAACAAATCTGTCTCTGCATAATCCACCTGAATGGCCCCAACAATATTGCCGGTGGAATCACGAATCGGTTCTGCGGCGGAAATCACCTTTTCGTCGCTACCAGGGAGCAATGCATAGGGTTGCATGACGATACTTTCTTGCCCATTCATCATCTGGGCAGGTTCCTTCCGCTCCAGCAACTGGGGGATAAACCGTTGCTGCCCCGCTAAGACATCTTCTTGCCATTCCCAGGCGGGGACTGGCTCTAAAAACTGCGTTTCGAAATCATAGTCTTGCTCGTCACGCCAATTTGCAGTGCGAGTGACATCTCCGACCCACAGCAACTCGTCATCATCGCCAGCAATGTAGGTGCGAATTAAAGTGTCCGGAAAAACCCGCTGCACAGCGGCCAACCAGTCTTGATGGTTGATGTAAAGCTCAGTATTTTCAGGATCAGCGACTGTGGATGGCGGCAGGGCAGTCAAATCGGCAAACTGATCGCCATCAATATTCTCGCGAGCCATGTGCAGAGCCTTCAGCATCAGGGTTTGAATGTTGTCGAGGGTGGCTGAGACACGGGCGCGGTACAACCAAATCCCCCCCAAGATCACCAGGGAAAGATTCGCGGCGATAGTGGTGAGAATAACGGTGCGACGCCCTTTTTCAATGGCTTTTAGCTTTTCGGCTTTAGCTGCGTGACTGGCAGCAATATATTGACTGTGGTGTTCAGTGGGCTGGGGCGCTTTTGCGGACCCCTGCACTAGCCATTGCTCCGCCTCGATCAAATCTGTACCCCGAAGCAAGTAGCTAGAACCACGACCTTTATCGCGCCACTCCAAGGCGCGCAGCAGTAGGCGAGTATGGGCACGGACATAATCTAAATCGGTGTCAAGCGCTGTTTGCAGGTCCTGAAAAGCCTGCTCAAAATTGTCTGCTTCCCGGAAGAATAGCCAGTTATGGCTGGATATCTTGGGATGCACATCGGCCATGGCAAACCCTTCGCGATAGACGATGGGTAAAAAGCGCTTATGGTGCTGCACCGCATGCTCAATCTCATCGCGGCACACGGCAGAGGCAACGGAGTCAGGGCTCAGCACAAATACAAAGGTATCTGCCCCTTCGATGCCCCTTTGGATAGCCTTCCACCACTCTTCGCCTTTGCGGATGTCTTCCCAGTCGATCCAGGGGTCGCGATCGCACCGCCGAAACGCCGCATCTAAAGCCCTGACAAAGGACTGATCCTTGCGGGAGTAGGAAATGAAGACATCGTTCATGATCTGGGTCATGGGTCTGCCAAGGGGAAATAAATTGGCACCGCGATGATAGCCCGAAATAGCAAGGCTATTGCGGTTCCGGCACCAGGCTTATCAACCGCCCTTTGACAGCGGTGAAAACCAGAGCATCCGATCCCCTAGGGCCCAAGAGATTAAAAGCCATGTTTCGGAATGTAAAGCACCACCGTAGCAGTCACAGTGTTGTCACATTTCTTTTTTAGAGTGTGAATGTTGTTTTAGAAAATAAAGTTAAGCTGCGGCCCCCAAGAAGAATTCAAGTTTTGACAATAATCAATCCAGAAACGTTTGGTGCAAAAATACACTCCGAGCCATAGCCGCTGTTTGCAGTAAGGTCCCAAGAACTAAGCTTTTCAAGCTCTGATATGCCTGATCAATTTTTGAGCGATTCCAGTTGAGTAATAGAGTTCACTAGTAAATATTTCAGTTCAATCAAATTCGCAAAATGAAAAAGGCCGCGCTCCAGCATGATCTATGACCTGATTTGAAAATGCCTTGCAGTGTATAAATCGTTCGAAATGAGGCTTCGAGCCCTTTTCTACCTTCATTGGACCGGATTCTAGAGGCTGTTGAATTGACATGGGTTGGGTTTAGAGGGCAGCTTAGCATTGCTGCTTGAACTAGCAATGTCGATTATTCAAGCGCGAAAAGTTTCTGAAAGCTCCTTAGCTTCTCCACAGCTTAAGTGCGCTTGCCAAACTTTAAGAAATGAGACCTGTTTTGCTTTTAGAGCTCATTTTTTAGCGTCTGAGTGGGAATCGTAAGTTTGAGTTGTAGGTTGATTTGCAATTTCCTGAAATGAGTCGAAATGATTTCATGAGAATTTTTATGGCGACGAAAGTGACTGCAAAACCCTATTTAAAAGGAATACGTCGCTTCTTCAGAAGTCTTTTGTTAGCACTCTTGTTCCTTCTCGCCTTTAAGGGGGTTGCCATCGCCCAAGATCCCGATTGGCAAGCAGCCTATCAGTCCCTCCAGGTCACGATTGATACGGTTTGGGTGCTGTTGGCGGGCATGCTGGTGGTTTTCATGAATGCCGGTTTTGCCATGCTAGAAACTGGGCTATGCCGCAGCAAGAACGCGGTGAACGTCCTGTCCAAAAACCTGATTGACTTTGGTGTGGTCAGCCTAGCCTTTTGGGCCTTGGGCTTCGGCTTTATGTTCGGCGATGGCAATGCATTCGTCGGCTTAAGCGGGTTTTTCCTTAGCGGCCTCGATACCAGCCCACTGGTAGGAGAAGCCTACCGGGGTGTGTTTAGTTCCCTGAGCTGGGCAGGTGTTCCCCTGGATGCCAAATTCTTTTTCCAGGTTGCTTTCGCCGGTACAGCGGCCACGATTGTGTCTGGTGCGGTTGCAGAGCGCATCTCCTTCTTTGGCTATTTTGCCTTTAGTGCCCTGCTCTCTACCCTGATTTATCCGGTCGTTGGCCACTGGATTTGGGGCGGCGGATTCCTGAGTGAATGGGGCTTTCAAGATTTTGCCGGCTCCACAGTTGTGCATATGGTGGGTGGCTGGGCCGCTTTGACCGGAGCCTACATCTTGGGGCCTCGTCAGGGGCGATACAGCGGCGAAAAGTCAAGCGCCATTCCGGGCCATAACCTGGCCCTCGCCACGCTCGGAGCCATGATTCTCTGGCTGGGCTGGTTTGGCTTTAATCCTGGCTCGACCATGGCTGCTGACCCCGCTGCCATCAGCCGCATCATCTTAACCACCAACATTGCCGCCGCTTCCGGTGCTGTCGGAGCAGCAATTACCTCCTGGGTGGTTTTGACCAAACCCGACTTGAGCATGATTATCAATGGCGTTTTGGCCGGACTGGTCTCAATCACAGCAGCTTGTGCCTATGTCGGTCTCGGGAGTGCCGTAGCGATCGGCCTCGTGGGTGGCATTATTGCGGTCTTTGCCGCCAACTTTTTCAATCGGCTAAAGATTGACGACCCCGTGGGTGCCCTGCCGGTGCAGTTGGTTGCAGGCATCTGGGGCACGTTAGCGGTGGGTTTATTTAGCGTGGGGCCTGGCATCAACCCCTGGCATGGGGTCGATGGTCCCCCACTTGGTTTTCTTCTAGGTGGGGATCTGCAGCAGTTGGGGATCCAATTGGCCGGAATTCTGATCGTCAGCCTGTTTGCTGGGGTGGCCAGTTTGATGGCTTGGCTGCTGATCGAATATTCATTGGGGTTGCGCGTCTCGCCCAAGGCAGAGGCCATGGGGTTAGACATCAGCGAACACGGCTTAGAAGCCTATCCCGAGTTCAGAAGTCGCTAGCCTTTAACCAGCAGTGGGCTAATCCATCTCCTTAAACAACGGCTTTGAGTATGACAACTGTTTTAAGCACCGCAAAAGTCATGGTTGATCCTGGGGTAAAGCCGAGCGGCATTGCGATCCAAGATTTTGCTGCAAGCAAGCAGGTCAAATTATTTGCCGCCCTCCGGCAGCAGCAGTTTAGCGGCAGAATCAGCCTAAAAGCCCTAAACGGCGTCGAGTGGACCTTTTATTTGTCCTGGGGGCGTCTGGTCTATGCAACCGGCGGCGAACATGCAGTGCGACGGTGGTTGCGACAAGTTTGCCGCTACTGCCCAGAGGTTTCTCTCGACTCAAAAACCTTAGCGCGTGAATTCTCCCAGGCTTCAGAGCACCATTTGCATCCCTGCTGGGAATACCAACTCCTCTGTCGTTGGCATAAACAAGGCACAATCACGCAGAAACAGGCTGCACAGGTCATTTCTGCAGCCATGGTAGAAATTCTGTTTGACATCACTCAAGCCTCAAAAGTTCTCTACCAAATTTCACCTGAAGTCTCCTTGTCTGAACAACTTGTTCTGATTAATGCTGAGCAAGTCATCCAAAAATCAGATAGTCTCCATCAGGCTTGGCAAGCCGCAAAATTGGCTGATCGCTCTCCTAATTTAGTGCCGACGATCAAATCTCTGGCTGAGCTAAAGCAGCAGACGCCGAATAATGTTTATCAGACCCTTTCAAAATTACTGGATGGTCAGCAAACCCTTCGAGATTTGGGGAACCGACTCAATCGCAATGTTTTAGAGATTGCTCAGTCTCTACTCCCTTATATTCAGGGTGGCCTGATTAATTTAGTCGCGCTGCCAGATGCGAAATCTCCTATAGCCAGTAAGCCACCCGAAGCACCGAAAAAAAATAAGCCAGAAGGTCCGTTGATTGCCTGTGTCGATGACAGCTTAGCCGTTTGTCAGGCCATGGAAAAAATCTTATCTAAGGCAGGGTACCAAGTTGTTTCAACCCAAGATGCTTTGCGAGCCCTAGCGCTACTGATGGCCCGCAAGCCAGATTTGATTTTCTTGGACTTAGTGATGCCCAATACCAATGGCTATGAACTTTGTAGTAATCTGCGGCGGCTACCTGCTTTTCGAAATACGCCGATCATTATTTTGACGGGCAATGACGGCGTCATTGATCGCATCCGAGCCAAGATGGTTGGGGCCTCAGCATTCTTGAGTAAGCCAGTCAAGATCAGCGTAGTTTTAGACCTAATCAAGAAACAAATGCCTGAGCAATCTATCTCGCCTACCTAAATAACTTAACTCTAGTTTAAGTAAAACGCTTTTCGGGAACCCTTTTTATATCAATCAAGGAGAATTTTGATGAGTACTGCTCTAGTGGTTGACGATTCAAAAACTGATTTAGAAATCGTGCGTCATTTCCTCACACAACATGGCCTTAACGTGGTTACTGCGGCCAATGGCGAGGAGACATTAGCCATTCTCTCTGAGCAGAAGCCCGACTTGGTGGTTCTAGATGTGGTATTGCCTGACCTGAGTGGGTTTGAGCTCTGTCGCCAGATTAAGGAAGATGATACGACCTGCCAGATTCCCGTGATCATTTGCTCTACTAAGGGCACTGAAATGGATAAATTTTGGGGTATGAAGCAGGGGGCAAGCGCGTACCTCGAAAAGCCAGTTGACAATTCGGAACTTTCGAGTGCAGTCAAGCAACTTTTAGGTGTTTGATGACTTAGCGATTGTGCTCACTGGCCCATAAGGAAATGTCGATGACCGTTAATGCCCTAGCAAATTCTCAGACGCTGACACCGGAAAACCTGGATGCTGTTGGTCGTGAGCAGCTCGATCAATTTTTAAAGTTCCACCTGTTGCCTGATATGGCAGCAGTATTGCCAGTCGAACAGCTCACTGAAATTCTTAAAATTCCCTTTGCTCAGATCACCCCTATTCCCCACCTGCCCACATGGGTCATGGGGGTTTATAACTGGCGAGGAGATGTGCTTTGGCTAATCGATGTCGGTGACTTGTTGGGCTTGTCACCGTGGCACCAGCAAGAGCAACCGCCCTCTACAGGTTCTTTCATCGTTCTTGATGCCTGTCGACAGAAAAATTCAGGGGATGACGCGTTTGAACAACTGCCCTTGGGGCTTTTGGTCGATCGCATTGAGGACATTGAGTGGCTGAATACAGACCACCTCCAGTCCCCTGTAAATGCCATGATTACCGATCGCTTAGCCCCCTTTATCGGTGGGTATTGGCTCGATCAGCGCGGTGACATGCTGACCCTTTTAGACGGTGACGCCATTTTAGACCGGATGCCAACTTGATGGTCAAGACACCGCTTTTCAAGTTTTTATTTCTAGAGAAATCCCTAGAAAAAATCTGTACAGAGGCTGGAGAAACAAAGATAAATGACCCATTTTTTGGAACTCAATGAGGCAATCTCATTCCAGGCTGATTTTTAGCCTCTGTTAACAAGCCTCCGCATTTCCCAAATATTCAGACCACACATTTTCAAACAGTAAGACGTATTTATTCGAAGCGCCATGACACCTGCGACCTCTACCTCTAAAGCCATGCAAACGACCGCCCCAGGGCAACCGAGCCTGAATGGGGCGGCAGCGAATGGTCGTCAGGTGCCGCCTCCACCGCCACCCCGGCAGAAAGAGTCAAAGGCCAAGGCTCCTGTCCCGAGCCTGCCAGCAAAATCTGAGGCCAGTGACCCCAAAGAACGGCGCTTTTTGAAGCGGTGGTGGCAAGGGTTAACCCTGCGGTCTAAGAGCACGCTGATGGCCGCCTTGCTAGGGACGCTGCCGATCGCGGCGGTCGGGGGGTTGTCTTACTACATCGCCAGCCAGGGCAGTTTGGATGAGATCTCGAAACTAGAGGTCACCCGTACCGTTGAGTTCCAAGGCGAGCTGAACCTGTTTCTTAAGGATCGCTTGGCCGATATCAAAAACATTGCTGAGCTATCGGTACTGACCGATCCAATCCTCCGTGAGCAGCTCACCCCCCAACAAAAATCCAACGCCTTGGATCGGTTTATGGCCAACCATGGGGATGTGTACAGCAGTATTGCCTTCTTTGACCTGAACGGTGAGCCCATTGCCCAAACCTCTGCCGGTCAACGCCTCGGCAATCACTTGAACCGAACTTACATCCAGGCGGCTAAAGCTGAAAACGGCGCGATTATTAGTCAACCCAGCATTTCAACCACGTCGGGTGAGTTTAGCATTTACACCGCTGCGGTGGTGAAGGATCCCCTCACCAATGCCCCGATTGGCTATGTCCGGGCTCGCATTCCCGTCACCGTCCTGGAATCCTTTTTGGCGGCATTCTCGTCAGACGGGTCGGACTATTACCTTGCCAACCAGGCCGGGGAAGTCTTTTTGGGCTCAGACGGTGCTCAGGTTTTGTCTGTCACCTCCTCAGGGGAGGAGGGTGACGCCGATATCGAAGCGATTCAAATTCGGGATGTCTTTCCAGAGATGGCTCCGTTTTTTGATGTGGGGCAGTCCACAGCTCAAAGATCCTCGAATACGTTGACTGCCGCGCGCCAACTTGTGGCCTTTTCCCCCAGTCAGCCTCTAGAAGGGTTACCCAACCCAGAATGGACGGCGGTCATCTCTAATGACTTATCGGATTTGCTGGCTCCGCAACGGCGGCTTTTAATCGCCATCAGTTTAGGTACCTTGATTTCGGCGATCGCCGCCAGTGGTCTCGCTATTGTGATTGCCCGACGCTTTACCGCGCCGCTGCTGGCCGCGACCCAAGCGGTGAAGCGGATTGGTCGAGGCGATTTGGGGACGCGGCTAACCGTAGAAGGAAACGATGAAATTGCGCAACTGGGCGGCACTATCAACACCATGACCGGGCAGCTGCGGCAGTTTACCACTGAGCAACAGGTGGCCGCACAACGGTCCACGCTGCTGGCATCAATCACCCGAATTAATGCTGATCTGGCCTCCTCTGAAGGGCAAACGGCATTGAATCAACTTTTGGATGAAACCCGAGCCTTTTTAAAAACCGATCGGGTGGTGATTTATCGCTTAGAACAAGGTCGTCGGGGTCAATGGTCCGGCACCCTCAGCAATGAGTCTGTCGAAGCAGGCTGGCCCAGCGCCATAGCCTTAGGCATCGCGGATAACTGTATTCCATCGACACGGCTCGAAGAGTACCGCCAGGGTCGCCTCTATGCCATCAACGACGTTCAGCAGAACCAAGTCCATGATGAGCATTTGCCTTTACTAACGCGCCTCAAAGTCAAGGCGTTAATGGTGGTGCCGATCGTCAGCCAAAACCGACTGTTTGGCTTGCTCGTCACCCACCATTGCGCCAAGTCCTATGAGTGGCGACAGCAGGATACGGAATTCTTCCAGCAGCTCGGACAGCAGCTGGGGGTACTGATGACAGTGCAGCAGTTTGCCACCCTGGCAGAAGAGCAGAAGCAGCTCAAAGAGGGCTTACAGAAACGGGCCTTAAACCTAATGATGGAAATTGACCCGGTGAGCAAAGGGGATTTGACCATTCGCGCCAAGGTCACCGAAGACGAAATTGGTACGGTGGCTGACTCGTACAACGCTACGATTGCCAACCTCAGAAAGATTGTGACCCAGGTGCAAACGGCGGCGGAGCAAATGTCGAGCACCGTGGTTGAAAATCAGCCCCTAGTGGAGGAACTCTCGACCGGAGCGAATCAACAGACCGACGAGATTTCTGGAGCCCTGCAGCAAATTCAGCAAATGGGGGCCGCCATTCGCGATGTGGCAGCCAACACCGAAGCGGCTGAGGCCATTGTGCAAAAAACCACGGAAACAGTGGCAGCCAGTGCTGCCGCCATGAACCGCACCGTTGACGGGATTATGACCATCCGAGAAACGGTTTCTGAGACCGCCAAAAAGGTGAAGCGACTGGGTGAGTCCTCCCAAAAGATTTCTGGGGTCGTCAACCTGATTAGTGAGTTCGCGGCTCAAACGAACCTGCTGGCGCTGAATGCCTCGATTGAGGCGGCCCGAGCCGGTGAAGAGGGCCGGGGCTTTGCGGTGGTTGCGGAAGAGGTGAGATCGCTGGCGAAACAGTCCGCAGAAGCCACCTTGGAAATTGAAACCTTGGTCGCCTCTATTCAGGCGGAAACCAACGACGTGGTCACGGCCATGGAGGTGGGTACTGAGCAGGTGGTCGCCGGAACCCAGCTCGTCGATGAAACCCGCACCAGCCTGACCCGGATTGAAGAAGTGGCCGCCCAGATGAACCGCTTAATTGCCTCCATTACCCAAGCCACCCAAACTCAGACCCAGAACTCTGAGGCGGTGACAGAGGTGATTCAAGACGTGGCCAAAATTGCCGAACAAACCTCTACCGAAGCCTCCCAGCTCTCGACCTCCTTCCAGAGCTTGTTGACCGTGGCACAGACCTTACAGACCAGCATGAGCCAATTTAGGGTGAGTTAAGCAACCCATGAACTTAGATCCTGAAATTCGCGACCAGGCGTATCAGTTTTTTATTGAAGAAGCGCCTGAGCTGCTGGAAGCTATCGAAACGGGGCTGATCAACCTGCATACCGATGTCAGTGCGGCCCGGTTGCACAACATCATGCGCGCGGCTCACTCCATCAAAGGGGGCGCGGCTGGGGTCGGGCTGCCAGGTATTAAAAGCCTGGCCCATCGCCTAGAGACGATTGTCAAAGCCCTATACAGCGACCAAGTCCAGCTCGATACGACCCTAGAAAATCAGCTACTGCAAGCCTACGACTGCCTACGTTTTCCCCTAGAAACCCAAATTGATCAGGGTGACTATGACGAAGCCGATGCCTTGGCGACGGCGGAGCCCATTTTTCAGGCGATTGAGGAACGACTCGGACCGGCTTTGGCCCAGGCCGATAACTTCCTGCCCTCTTCCTCAGAGTTGGGGATCGATATGGTCGCGGCCCTGTTTGAGGTGGATGTCCAGCAGGGGTTAGATCGGCTGCAGCAAGTGGTGGCGCAGCCCCAAGACCACGAGCTGATGGGCGAGCTGCAAGCCCAGACAGAGGTGTTTTCAGGCTTTGCTGAGATCTTGAATTTGCCGGGATTTGGCAAAATCTGCGAGGTTGCAAACCGGGCGGTGAGCCTAAACCCCGGTAATATCATTGCGATTTTGCAGCAGTCGATTTTAGACTTTGCCGCCGCTCGGGAATTGGTGCTGGCGGGCGATCGCGAGCAGGGCGGTGCCCCTTCTGCAGAATTGCTGGCCCTAGCGCAACTGGACTCAGCCCCAATCTTTCCTGAATTAGACAGCGCACCGGTTGCCGATGACAGCACCTTGATACCGGTCCCCCTCCAGGAGGACTACGATCTGAGCGACATTTTTGGCGAGTCCCTTTCAAATCCGTCAGATAACAACGGTACAAGCCTTCAAACCGGCGTTGACGACTATGACCTGAGTGAGATTCTGGACGAACCCATTGCGGATACGAACAGTCAAACCGGCGTTGACGACTACGATCTGAGCGAGATTCTGGATGAGCCGGTTGCAGATGAAGGCAGCCCAATCGGGGCCGAAGAGAATGCCATCGGTGATTGGCTCACGGCTGCAGAACCCCCTGACATTTGGGATCTCCCCGACGGCGAGCCCAACGGCATTGTGGATGAACCGGCGATCGCCATTCAAGCTGACTCAGATCTGATTTGGGGTGAACCTAATGGCATCACCCCCGAAACGCTCGGTGAAGAAGCAACCCTGATTCAGGATGAGCATGAAGTTGTCGATATAGAAGCGACTTTCATTCAGGATGAGTCCGGCCTGATCTGGGGTGAATCTGAGCCAGTGATTGATGAGCGTGTGGACCAAGATGCAACCGTCATCCAGGATGAATACGATCTAGCCGAGTTATTTCAAGCGGAAGATAGCGACCTGAGTGCAGCCTCTTCGACAGCAGATCCTGATCCGCGAGTGGATATTTGGGGGTTGGATGCTGAACCCTCACCGCTGACGGTAAACGATCCGGTCCCTGAGATTACGACTCTAGAAGAAGCTATCCCCGCTGAAGCATCGAGTGATGGCCCGACCCCAGACATAAACGTAGTTGAGACAGCGCTCACCGGTGCTGCTGCAGCGAGTCTGCCGACCCTTGATGCGGCCCTGCAGGCGGTTAGTGAACAGTACGAAACCCTGCCAGTCCCAGATGCAGATGCGATTTCAGCTCCGCCTCCCACGCCTGAAGCCGAGGTGGCTCCACCCGTTCTTCCCAGACGAACGGTTCGGCCCAAACCCCAAACTGGCAAATCTCTCACTGCCCGCATTGCGCTGGATCGCCTAGAGCGCATGGATAACTATGTCGGGGAGTTGGTGATCAATCGCAACGGTTTGTCCTTGCAAAACGAGCAGTTCCAGCGGACGGTGCGCCATCTGCAGCAGCGCTTTGGCACCTTCCGGACCCTTGCCAAACAGCTCCAAACCCTGTCGGACAAGATCCTCACCAACCCAGATCGGGTTAACTCGGCGGCGGCAAACTTGCAAAGTAACTCCCGTGGCAGCGCGGTTACCCCCTCACCGTTGCTATCTGCAACCCAGTTTGACGCCCTAGAGCTGGATACCTACAGCGCCGTCAACCTGATGCTCGAAGAACTCCTAGAAGAGCTGCTGCAGGTTGAAGAATCAATCGAGGACGTCAATTTATTTGCGGGACAGTCCAACCAAAAACTTGAAAAACAACGGCAGCTCCTGACCCGGTTACGGGACGAGCTGATGTGGTCCCGCATGGTTCCGCTAAGTGGGGTGCTCAATCGCTTCCCCCGGATTTTGCGAGAGCTATCAACAACTCATCACAAGCCGGTACAGCTAGAGCTGAAAGGCGCAGAGGTGCTGGTCGACCGAGTCATGCTAGAGAAGCTCTACGACCCCCTGATGCACCTGCTCAGAAATGCCTTCGACCATGGCATTGAGTCACCCGAAGAACGCCGCCAGCAGGGCAAATCCAAGCAAGGGACCATCCGAATTCACGCTTACCATCAAGGCAACAACACCGTCATTGAAGTGCAAGACAATGGCCGGGGTTTAGACTTGACCCGCATTGGCCAGCGGGCGGTGGAAGCCGGACTGCTGTCACCAGGGGACTTGGCCACGACGCGCAAGCAACAGCTCTACAAAGCCATTTTTGAGCCCGGTTTCTCAACCGCAGCGCAGGTCAGCGACTTGTCTGGGCGGGGTGTCGGCTTAGACGTGGGTCGAGAGCGCCTCCAGAGCTTCAATGGCAAAGTCAGTGTGGTGTCTGAGCCCGGACAAGGCACCACCTTTACCCTGC
>JBHJIP010000109.1:0-17394 GCA_050043365.1 Leptolyngbyaceae cyanobacterium | reverse complement strand
CCTTCCCCCACCCGCCCCTTTTCCTTTCTCATTCAGACACGCTGTCGTTTTAACTCATCAACGGCGTAAATCAGGCCAAACTTAACGGTTTCCTTTTTACCCAGCCCGGCGGCATATCCCCCCCCCCAACCGACACGACGGCACCCCAGATTGTCTCGATCGCGGTTTCCAATGAGCAAGGCTTTGTAGACGGCATGCGTACGGCAACCGTTGTCCTAACTGATGAGACTGGCTTCGATCCTAATGATCTCGCCCAGCTAGCCCCCACTTTTACCGGCATCGTGCCGGAGAGTGTCTCCGTGCCAGCAATCACCCTTAGCGGTGATAGTAAGACCGCCACCCTTGTCTACACCCTCGACCCACCGGTGGGCGGTGCGTGGCCAGATGACGCCGAGGGACAGATCGTCTTTGCGGCGGGTGCCTTTGAAGATGCGGCGAACAACGGCAGTGCAGCGATTACCGAGACGTTCATCATAAATCCCTTCCTAACGCCCACGATCTCGCTTTCGGGTGACACGGATGCCACCGAAGGCGGAACCGCGAGCTATGACGTGACGCTCAGCCAAATCCCCGGCAGCGAAGTGACGGTGACGGTGGATGTCACCGCTGGCACCATCGACCCCGCTTCGCTGCCTGCCGATGCGGCCCTCACCTCGGGTGGTACTCAGGTCATCCTGACCTTTGCAGATGGAACGACTGACCTGACCCAGACCTTCACGGTCGATATTGTTGATGACACGCTGCCCGAACTCGACGAAACCTTTAATGTTTCGATCGCCAGCACGGTCCCCATCACTACGAGTTCTGTCACCACCACCATCTCGGCGAATGACGGCCCGGTCGATAGCTTCAACGGCGTGAATGCGCCGGGGGGCGATTTCTCGGACGATGGCCTTGCACCTACGGATATCGGGGCGCTCACCCTCCAACCTGGGACCAATACATTGGTGGCCACGCAGCAGGGTGACGGTGAGCCGGGAGGGCGCGATCGCGATTACGTCACCTTCACCGTGCCGGTCAACATGGTGCTCTCAGAGCTGATTTTGGCGAATTACGACGCTGGTGAAACCGGCTTCCCCCAGGGCTTCATTGCGATTGATGACGGGACACAGATTACCCTCGACCCCACCACCGTTACGGGTGGCGCGGTTGACTTGCTCGGTGGCCATGTCTACAACTCGGGTGATGTCAATAATGACATCCTGGACGATCTGGGCGATGGCGAGTCCTTTGGAACCACCTTTGATAGCTTCACGCCACCGCTGACGGCAGGCACCTACACCCTTTGGATGAACCAGGGTGGCGAGTCATCGCAAATCGAACTCGAATTCGTCGTCAACCCTGTGCAGGGGGCCTTAATTGCCATTGGCGATGCGCCCACCCTGGCGGAGAGCGGCGATACGGGTTCTGTGACCCTGCTGTTCCCGCTGACCAGTAACGTCGCCGACGCCACCGTCACCGAGATCGCTTACACCGTTGATGGGGTGGCGGCGACTGCGCAGAACATCACCTTTATCAATGGGCAGGCAACCTTAGCCATTGAGGTGCCCAATGACGACGCTTACACGCTTGACCCCGTTACGGTTGTCCTGACGGGCGTTACCGGAACTGATGTCGTTCTTGACCAGACCCCTGGTGCGACTACAGCGACTGGCCTGGTGACCGAAGACGACTTGATCAGTGCAACTGATATTGACGGTGACGGCATCCTCAACACCGACGATCCTTTCGCCTATGACGAAACCAACGGTGGATCACAGGAGCTGCTTCCAGGCGGCGAATTTACCCAGGACTTCAACACCGATACAACCGATCCGTTCAGTCCAGAGGGCGGATTTAGCGGCATTCTGGTCAATCCAGCCTTTGACTACCCCGATGCTTCGGAGACAGATCCCTACGGCGATCGCACCAGCGGTGATCCAACGGTCAATATTTCTAACGGGTCCCTGAACGTTCCCTCATCTAACTTCGACGCGTTTCCTCTCTCAGGGACTGGGGCCAACAACACTCTAAAAGATGGCTATCAATCGGGGGCCGATGATAGCGGTGTAGATACCTTTGAGGTGCATGCACTGGCCAGCAGCGCGGACTGGTTTACCCAGGTCGGAGCTACTACCGGCTTCGAGCAATTTGGCATCACGGTCGGTGCCGGTGGCGTCGATGATTTTGTCAAGCTCGTTGTTAGCGACGCCAACAATGAGCCGCCGCGCGTCCAGATTGCTCACAACAATTCATTGGTGGGGGGTGAGAAAAACTATCCCTTTGGTACGACAGGGCCATCCGTTGATCTATCCCTGGTTGGCGATATTGAGTTCCGTCTGATCATCGATAAAGTGACCGCTACGGTTACTGGGCAGGTTGACTTTTATGCAGCGGCTAACCCAGCCACTTTATTAGAAAGCTATACGACACCGCCAGCGGAAATCCTAGCTGGAAGCAGCTTTGAGAGTGCGTTGAATGGACAAAACCCCCTAACCAACGGCGATGGTGGTGTGGCCTACGGTGTCTTCGTCAGTGACTGGGGCGGATCAGGCGGTGCTGCCGTTAATCAGATCACGGCGAGCTATGACTTTTTGACTATCCGGGCGCTTGACGATGTAGCCGCAGACACTATCATCTCGATCTCTGGTGGAGCGGCGGTGGAATCAGGCGACACGGACACCACCGACGTAGTCTTTACCTTGACTGCCAGCGATAGCGTCCTAGATGGGGATGTTGACCTGTCTATTTCAATCGACGGCGGTGCCGCTACGGCGCAACCCGTCACCTTTACCGGCGGTGCGGCGACCCTCTCGGTGCCCGTTGCCAATGACGACCTAGCTAACGGCTCAGAGACGGTCGAGGTGGCCCTGGTCTCCGTCACGACTCCCGGCTTTGACATTGATTCCGGTGCAGGGTTGGCAACCATCTTTGTTATCGTTGACGACTTTGCCCAGGTGGCCGTTGCCGATACGTTAACGACGCCTTTCGATACCAGCATCACCTTTGACCCCGCCGCTAACGACACCGACGGTGACGACCTCACTGGTGACCTGACGGTGAGCGCAATTGACACCACGGGCGTCCCGGCTGATGTGACCGTAGCGCTGGTGAATGGTGACGTCACGGTCACGCCCACCAATGGTTTCACGGGTGATGTCACCTTCGGCTACACCGTGGCTGACCCCGGTGGCAATACCGACACCACCGGCACCGCCACCGTCACCGTGGCAGCGGCGACGAATACAACCATCGCCATTGCCGGCGGAATCGCCGTCGAAACGGGCGATAGCGATACCACCGTCGTGGAATTTACCCTCAGCGCCAGCGATATCGCCCTAGATGGGGATGTTGAGCTGTCTATTTCAGTTGACGGCGGTGCTGCCACCCCGCAAACCGTCACCTTTACAGGCGGTGCGGCGACCCTCTCGGTGCCCGTTGCCAATGACGACCTAGCCAACGGCTCAGAGACGGTTGAAGTGGCCCTGCTCTCCGTCACGACTCCCGGCTTTGACATTGATGCCGGTGCAGGGGTGGCGACCATTGACGTTACCGAAGACGACTTTGCCCCGGTGGCGATCTCCGATACATTAACGACGCCGCTGGATACGGCCCTCACATTCAACCCTGCTGCCAACGATACCGATGGTGACGACCTCACCGGTGACCTGACGGTGAGCACGATCAACACCACGGGCGTTCCGGCTGATGTGACCGTAGCGCTGGTGAACGGTGAAGTCACGGTCACGCCCACCAACGGCTTTACCGGTGATGTCACCTTCGGCTACACCGTGGCTGACCCCGGTGGCAATACTGACATCACCGGCACCGCCACCGTCACGGTGGCCTCATCCTCAGACACCCTCCTTTCGATCAGCGGCGCACCCGTTGTTGAGAGTGGCGACATCGGTTTCACCAGTGCGACATTCACCCTCAATGCCAGCGATACTAGCCTGAGCGGTGCGGTTGCTTTGTCGGTCTCCATCGATGGCGGCTTCACCACCATTCCGCAAGCCGTTATCTTTATCAACGGCGTTGCCACCCTCAGCTTTTTGTTTGCCAATGACGACTTAGCCAACGGCCCAGAGGCGATTGAGATTACCCTGGTCTCCGTCACGACTCCCGGTTTTGTGATTGATGCCGGTGCCGCAACGGCGACTGTCGAAGTCACCGAAGACGACTTTGCCCCGGTGGCAGTTGCCGATACGTTCACAACGCCTTTTGATACCAGCATCACCTTTGACCCCGCTGCCAACGACACCGATGGTGACAACCTCACCGGCGATCTGACGGTGAGCGAGATCGACACCACAGGCGTCCCAGCCGGTGTGACCGTAGCGCTGGTGAACGGTGAAGTCACGGTCACGCCGAATAGTTTCATCGGTGATGTCACCTTCGGCTATACCGTCAGTGACCCCAGCGGCAACACCGATACCACCGGAACTGCCACCGTCATGGTAGAGGGCACGACAATCGCCATTGCTGGCGGGACCGCCGTCGAATCGGGCGACATCGGTACCACTGATGCGGTATTCACCCTCACTGCTAGCGATAGCGCCCTAAACGGCGATATCGATCTGTCAGTCTCAGTCGATGGCGGTCTCCCCGCTCTGCAAACCGTCACCTTTGAGAACGGCGTCGCGACTATTGCGGTGCCGGTTGCTAATGACGACTTGGCCAACGGCCCCGAAAACGTTGAGATGGCCCTGGTCTCCGTGACCACCTTCGGCTTTGCCGTTGACGCAGCGGCAGCGGTGGCGACCTTTGACATCACCGAAGATGATGCGCAGGCGTTAAGTATCACCATTGATCCCAACAGCATCGCTGAAGACGGCCTCACGGCCACCGGCACCGTGACGCGCAATACCGGTACCGATCAGGAGCTAATCGTTACCCTCAGTAGCGATGACCCCAGTGAAGCGACGGTGCCCTTAACCGTCACTATCCCGGTTGGTGAAGTTTCTGCCAGCTTCGATGTGACTATCGTGGATGACGCCATTCTGGATGGGGCTCAAACCGCCACCATTACGGCAGCGGCCAGCGGCTTCTTGAGCGACACCGCCGCTCTGGATGTGACTGACAATGATGCGCCTACCACCGTTCTGCGGATTGAAGCGGAAGACATTACGAATACAACCGGCTACCGCTTAGAAGGCAACAGTGCTGCCTCCGGCGGCCAAATGCTGAGTCTTGTCGGCTTCGGCGGGCCGGAAACAGGGACGGCAACCTTCCTGTTCTCGGGTGCCTCAGGCTTATATGACGTGGTCTTGGGCACCTTCGATGAAAAGGATGGAGCCGCTAGCCTCACGGTCCAGCAAGACGGTAATCAGATTGGCGATACCATCCTCCTCGACCAGAACACCACTGGCAGTAATGCCGCCAATAACTCCACTAAAGTCAACAAGACGGTAGGGACTGGCCTGGAACTGTTTAACGGGGCCACCATCACCATTACTGGTTTTGAGCAGGCTAATGAGCATGCCCGCTTCGACTTCATCGAATTTACCCCTTTCGGTGGCGGCAACCTCACCCCGCCCATCGCTGGCGATGATGACATTACCACCGATGAGGCGACTGCGATCAGCGGCAACGTGTTGGCGAATGATATTGGCACACCGACCCTGAGCGTGATTGAAGTTGACGGCAGCACGGCGTTGGGCACCCAAATCACCCTGGCGTCTGGGGCGCTGCTGACCCTCAATGGTGACGGCAGCTTTGACTACGACCCCAACGGTGCGTTCGATCTGCTGAATGCCGGTGAGCTGGGCACCGATAGCTTCACCTATTTGGCCAGTAACGGCCAGGGCTTCAGCGAAGCAACGGTCACCGTCACCCTCAACGGTATTGATGACACGACGCTCTCCATTGCGGGTGCCTCAGTTGTCGAATTAGACGACACGGGCACGACCGATGCGACGTTTACCTTGACCGCCAGCGATAGCGGCTTGAATGGGGACATTGACCTGTCAACCTCAACCGACGGCGGCCTCACGACCACGGCGCAAACCGTGACTTTCACCAACGGCGTTGCGACCCTGATTGTGCCCGTTGTCAATGACGACTTGGCGAACGGCTCAGAAATCGTCGAGATGACCCTGGTCTCTGCATCTGGCTTTGGCATCGATGCGGGTGCGGCGTCAGCAACCGTCGAGGTAACTGAGGACGACTTTGCCCCAGAGGCGGTGGCCGATGTGCTGCTGACAACCGTGGATACGGCAGTCACCTTCAACCCCGCCGATAACGATACTGACCTCGACAATGATGCTGCCGACCTCGTTGTGACAGCGGTTGACAATATCACTGTCTTAGCGACCGAAGCGACGGTAGAGGTGCTAGCCGGTCAAGTAACGGTGCCCCCGCTGAATGGCTTTACCGGTGATGTGACGTTCGACTACACGGTGGTTGATTTAGCCGGTAACGAGACGATTGGCACCGCAACTGTGACCGTAGACGGCGGACCCCAAGACCAGGTCGTGCTGCGCATCAACGCCTTCGGGCCAGAAGTCGCCGCAATTGACGGCGGTCCGGTCTGGCAGGCTGACAATGGCGCAGGTTCGCAGTACCTCACCACTTCAGACAATCGCGGTGACGCGCCGCCTGCTGGCTACGCCGGAACCGTCGCCGCCATCCCGGCTGGCGTGCCGGAAAGCGTGCTCGACAATGCCCGTTCGAGCAACGCGCCGTTCAACTACAACATCCCCGTTGCAGATCTGGGCGGTGCAGGGTCCTTCCGGGTCAACCTCTACGTTGCCGAACTCTTCTCCGGCGGTCAGGCGAGCGCATTCAGAATCTTCGACGCCTCGCTCGAAGGCTCTGTGCCCGTTGCCTTCGACAACATCACGCCGGGTACGGCGTTCGGTGCCGATGTCGGGGTGCTATCGGCTGAGATCGAGGTGACCGATGGCGTGCTCAATATTGGGCTGCTGCAGGATGCGGTTGATGGCGTGCAGAACCCAATCGTCAACGCGATCGAGATCGTGCGGCTCGGCGCACCGATCGCAGATACAGAGCCCCCCTCGGCAGCGATCGCCCTGACCAATCCAGCGGATGCCGACAGTGCGCTTCTGGTCGACATCACCCTGGGCGATGCCAGTGGCATTGATGAGACCAGCCTTGGGGCGAACGATCTGACCCTGTCGATTGACGGAACGCCAACCGCAGCTACGGTCAGCTTCACAGGCTTTGCCGATGGGGTCGCATCGTACTCAATCGCCGCACCCGTTGGTGGCTGGGCGAATGGGGCGGCGGTGTCCGTGAACCTTGAAGACGGTGCGATTCTCGACCTGGCGTCACCTGCTAATGCCAGCTTGGCCTCGTCCCAGTCGCTAGCCATTGATTTGGGTGCCGGGGCAGAGCCCACCAACGCCATCGAAGCCTTAGCCGCCCAGGATGACCTAGATACCTCGGCCACTTACAGCAACACCGACATCGGCGCGGCGGTCCTAGAGATCATGGCCGGTTCGTCCAACATACAAGGGTCAAACTTTGGCGCGAATTCCTTCGAGGTCACCAATGTCGGCGATAAGAAGATTTCGGCAGTCTTCATTGATGCCTCGACGGCGCTCTATCAAGACAGCGTGTTCGATCCAGACGGGCAGGGCGGGGACAGTACGGCCAAGTCATGGGCAGTTAACAACGCAGGCAACACTGGCGGGTTTGTGACGGGTACGGGCTATTTCCTACCCGGTCAGGATCCGCTGCCCAACAACACGGGCATCGGCATTGCATCCAACGGTGGATTCAAGGGCGCGATGGTTAAGTTCAACCCCAACGTTGCGGACGGGTTCAACAGTGGCGAAACCGTTGGCTTCTCGGGCGATATGGATCCAAATTCAATCGCTGGCCTGACCAAAGCCTCGGTTGATGGTACAGCGATCGACAGTTGGGACGTCGGTGGCATCTCGGGTCACGAACTGATTGGGTCGTCCTTTACAGTGCTGTTCGACGACGGCACAACCGCCACAGGCTATCTCAATAGCGATGGCAGCGCCTCCGGGTCGCAGACGATTGCAACGCAAGCCAGTAGCCTGCTTTCGGCACCCAGCCTTATCGTGAACGGTGTGGGTGCTGGTGGCACCGGCACCTACGGGGTCACGCAGCCAACGGTCATTGTCTCGGGGACACCAGGCGACGTGGTTCGGCTGACGCTGTCGAAAGGCTTTGATCCGGTTACCTCCGGCGCACCGTCCAACATCGACCAGTTGGTTGAAGATCGGCTTGATCGCTACGACTTCAAGGTCAACAACTCGTTCGACCTGCAGACGCAGGACGTTGTGATCGGTGCCAATGGAACCTTCGACGCGACGGGACTGTTCGACTACAACACCGCTGTCGCAAACAACGTCCAAGATGGGACGTTCCCCGGTGATGATGTTGCACAAATTGCGTTTGTTGCGGCGGTGATTGATCCGGGCAACGACGACCTGCCATTGTCCGAAGTATCCGATCCGATCATCCTGACAAACTTGGGCGGGCCGGTTCAGGGCGCACCAAATCCGGGTCCGAGCGATGGGTTCTTTGAACTGCAGGGGTCAGGCAACAACGTCTACTTCAAGATCCAGATCGAGGATCCGAACGGCGGCGGCGGTACCAATCCAGGCGGCAAGTGGAACTACCTGACCGCTGAAGATGAACTGGGCAATCAGGACAACTTCCAAGGCGATGGGTACTACCTCTTTGGATCCGAAACCAGTACCGGCATCGACAACCAAGTCGGCACGAACGAGCTGCTGGAGTACACCATCTTTGTGCCGGAGACCGATCTGGGGACCTATACCTTCAGCTTTGCGGTGTCGCGGGACGGAAACCGAGGGGATATCCCGAGCGATCAGCAAAACGACCTCTGGCTGAACTTCAAACATGCCGAAGACGCTGGCAATGGCGATATCGAGGAATTCCTATCTGGCAATGGCAACAACGAAGCCGAGCCGCTCAACAACGGTTTCATCAAGGTATTCGGCGGTCCGCAGAACGGCAACTGGGGCACCACAAACAGTGTCGATGGGGCTCCTGGAAACTTCGGGGCGCAGATCGAGATCACCGAGGCGGGTCTATATACAATTCAGATCGATGGGCGTAGCCAGGGCTTCCATGTCGACTATTTCGAGCTCTACAAGGGTAGCAATCCCGGCGGCGGTGCGGCGAACTCGGCCTTCGTGACCACTGGCTCACAGCCGGTGGTGTTGGCCAATGCCATTCCAGATCAGGTCTTCGCCGATGGCGTGACCGACATCTTTAACCTGCCGACGGGCACCTTTGACGACCCCAATAACGACCCGATCACTTATCAGGTGACGGTGACAGCGACCAATGGCTCGGATGTGAGTGGCGTCACGATCAACCCGACGACGGGGCAGATTGCGGGGCTGAGTACCCTGGACATCGACACCTACACGGTGTTAGTCACGGCACAGACCATTGACGGTATCGCCAGTGACACCTTCGAAGTTGACATTGTTAATGAAGTTCCCAATTTGGTCGCCATCGCCGCCACCACCCCCGCTAGTGAACCTAATGTCGATGGGGTATTTACCATCAGTTTGGATGCCATTGCCACCACCGATACCATCATTAGCTACTCGGTCGGCGGTACGGCCACGGCGTGTACGGACTACACCGCTCTGAGTGGCACGGTGACCATCACCGCTGGCGATACTGAGGCGCTGAGCTCCGTGCCGGTGCTAGATGACAACGATAGTGAAGGCAATGAGACCGTCATTGTCACCCTGGATGCGATTACCCAAGGGGATGCCAACGTGCTCTTCGGAGCCACCAATGCCGCCACCCTGACCCTGGGTGATGACGATGGGCCACCTCCCACAGGCTTCACCGTTGAGGCCGAGAGCATTAGCAATGTCACGGTTTATCGGCTCGAAAATGACGGCGATGCTGAGGGTGGCGCGATGCTTACCTTGGGCGGTGGCTCTGGTGGTGAAACCGGCACGGCTTCCTTCACCTTTACCGGCGCTACGGGTTTCTACGATGTCTTCCTGGGGGCGTTTGATGAGAGTGACGGGTCACCGGCAGCGAGTCTGGCGGTTGCTCTAGATGGCACTTCCATTGGCACAGTGGTGCTCGATCAGGATCCCGGTGGGAATGCTGCTTCCCCAGACACTAAGGTGGAGCTGGCTGTGGGCCAAGCGCTGATCACCACGGGGCAAACCATCACGGTCACGGGTGTTGAGAGTGGGGGTGAGCAAGCCCGCTTTGACTTTATCCGCTTTGCGCCCGATGTACCGCCAGTTCCGACGGCTTTTATCGTTGCTGACGCTAACGGTGAGGAAGCCGGAACGGTTCCCGGTCAGTTTACGGTCAGTCTCAGTGAAGCGGCGACGAGTGAGACCGTGATCACCTACAGTGTCGGGGGAACCGCCACCGCTGGCGCTGACTACGCAGCCCTGGCTGGCAGCGTCGTTATCCCGGTGGGTCAACAGTCGGCCACTATCGCTGTGCCCGTGCAGCAGGACAGTGATACGGAAGGGACCGAGACCGTTGTCGTTACTCTGACCGGAGTAACGGGCTCTGATGCGGTGCTGGGGGCGACCACCACTGCAACGGTGTTCATCGCCGATGATGAGGCTCCGCCCCTATCGACTCTGACCTTTGAAGCGGAGGCGGCAGATGTGATCACCAACTACCGCACCGAAACTATCGGGGCTGCTTCCGGAGGCACTGTGCTCAGCTTAGTGGGTGGCAGTAGCAATGAAAGCGGTAGTGCCGCTTTTGTCTTCGGGGATACCCCGGATGAGTTGACCGGCACCTATGACATCATCATCGGTACCTTTGATGAAAGCGACGGATTGGCGTCCTTTACAGTGGACCTGACCGATTTTGAGACTGGAATCACCACTGAAATCGGGAGCTGGGATCTGAATGCCAGCCTGGGGAGTGGTGGACCGAATGCGAACACGTTGATCACGCCCACCGTGGCCACTAACATTGGCCTAACTGCCGGTGATATTCTGACGGTGAATGGGCTTGAGAATGGGTTTGAGCATGCGCGTCTGGATTACCTACAGTTGACACCTGTGGTCTAGCTGACTGGGACGTAGATTCGGTGGTTAACATTAACCTGAATCGTTGAGGGGCGATCGCTCCTCAACGGTTTTTTATCACGCATTAATCTAGCTGGCGATCGCTCTCTTCATCAAAAGAGGGTCAAAGTTCTGGTCACTTCATGGGCTTGCGTCTTTACTCTAATAATTCCGGATCCCTAGCACGTTGGCGCTAGCCTGTGCAGAAGCTGATCGCGTCTTGCTGATCTACAGCTATCCTTACATGGGCAATACAACGGTGAATGTTGTGCCATTTTTGTTTGTATTGCAGAGCAGCTTTCCACGGTGCTGCTCGACAACAATCTGATAGCTGATTGACAACCCTAATCCAGTTCCTTTGCCCATGGGCTTGGTAGTAAAAAAGGGGTCAAATAACTTTTGCATGATATCGGCTGGAATGCCGGGTCCGTTATCACGGATGGAGATGGCAATATTGACCTCATCAACCGCTGTCTCAATGGTGATAGTGGGATTTTCTAATGGGTGAGTTAAGTCAGCCGTTTCCCAATCCTCAACACCCATGGCGGTCTCTAATGCATCGATCGCATTCGAGAGAATATTCATGAATACTTGATTGAGTTTGCCGGGATAGCATGGCACCCTCGGCAAGTCACCGTAATGCTTGACTACGGCAATGCCATCGTGGTGTTTATTTGGCTTGAGACGGTGACCCAGAATGCTTAAGGTACTGTCTAACCCCGCATGGAGATCGACTTCCTTATGCTCCGCCTCATCTAGGCGGGAGAAGGTGCGGAGTGCGCCGACAATTTCGTAAATACGTTCTGCCCCCAAAGACATAGACTGGAGCAGACTTTCATAGTCTTCCTTCAGAAAATCTAGTTCAATCTCTGTAGCGAGTTTTCGAATCGACTCAGACGGTTCGGGATATTCTTGCTGATAGGTCTCTACCAGCTTCAGCAAATCCTGGGTGTATGTTTTGGCATAGTCAAGATTGCCACAAATAAAGCTCACCGGATTGTTGATTTCATGGGCAATGCCTGCAACCAGAATGCCCAAGGCTGACATTTTCTCGGATTCAATCAGTTGGGTTTGGGTTGCCTTCAGCTCACTGAGTAATTTTTCTAGAGCTTGTCTACGCTCTTCTAGGGTTTGTTTAGAGGCTTTGAGTTCTTCAATGACGCGTTTTAGGAGAGATTCTGTGCGGGCATTGTTTTCCTCTAGCAAACGACGATCCGCTTGGGATCGCTTCAGCTTTTTCTCCAGCGATCGCACCCGCCGCTCCAAGGCATTGATCTGATCCTGAGCATCGCCCTGATCTTGCATTATCGCCCTTAGTCGCTGCCCAGCAGCAGCAGTACAAAAGCTTCGTGATTGAGGCGTCCTTTATCTTCCAGGGGGGCAATCTCGCCGTAGGAATATAACCCAGCCAAGGGCAAATTAGGGGGCAACAACCGCTGAGCAATCTGGGTCTCTTCCTCGGTGCGGGTACCGAGTAAATAGCGGCGGGTACAGCAGGTAAACATCAGCGCAGCCGCGGGCTGGTCGCCAGGGTAGTATTCAAGGGCTTGGCGAGTAGCTGTTTCACAGGCCGTGAGGATGTCAGCTTGACTGGCGTGGGCAATTTGAGCTTCAACCTGATTTGGGATATCCACCAGAAACTGAATTTGCCCGGTGGCACGATCGCACCCCACCGGAGCCCGTAAGTAAAAGGTATCGCTGTCTTCCTCAAAAATAGCGAGAGGGTACTCTGGCGAGGGGGTCAGGCCGCTTAAGTAGTAATCGTAGAGGTCCAAAGCGGGCTTGTCGTTGATCCTATCAACGCTGTTTTTGCCCACAGTGTTGATGGTGCCGCGCTGGGAGATCGGCGTCCAGCCATGGGCCATGCCGTAGGAGAACTGCAGCGGGCCGAAAAAGAGCAAGATGGGGATGCTATCGGTGATCACCTGCTGGTTAAAAAACTGGTAGGTCTGTTGAAATCGAGCCTGGTCCCCTGCCAATCCACCAAAGAGAGGAAACTGTTCTCCTAGCACCAACTGCAGGCTCTCTAGGATGGAGACACTGTTGAGGTGCAAGCTTTCAGCAACGGTGAGCCCCAGCGCGGGCATCTCGGTTTGCCCTCGTCTGGCCTGCGCGACTGCCTGCTCGGCTGCCGCGCAGGGGGACTGAGAGGCCGATTGCCCCAAGCCTGCCTGAATAGTGACGGTATCAGAGGCAAACAGCACCAATACCACTGAATCTTGTTGAAACCCTAACTGGGAAGACACCTCACCGTCGGTGGTGCCACCGATCAGCTGTAATTCGGGATAGGTCTTGTAAATCTGTGACAGCATGACTTCGTAGTCGAAGTCTACTGCGCTGAGTAATATGCCGGCCTGGGGCTGCTGCTCTGCCAAGGCAGTCTGACATTGTGCTAAGGCGTCTGAGATCGCATAATCCGCATCGGCTTCATCACTATGGCCCACGACCACCTTCAACATACATATTCCTCAGTTGCGATCAACAATCCCGAAATATAGGTTTCAAAGATTACATGCCCATTAACAGGCTTTATACCGTATTAAGGCTAGGATATACAGCTTACGAAGCTCCCAGCCTGAGTGGAATCTCGCAAAAGGTATTAGTTGATACCAAGAAAGTTATGCACCCATCGATGCATAATGCCTCTACCTGAATGAAGAGCGATCGCATTGCTAGAGGCATACCAAGCAGAGGCCGTCCTAGCAGACAAAGCCTATGACAGTCAGAGTTTCATCGACTGCTTCTGGTCTTTATCAACAACCCAGAATTCTCATCGTATTCAGGAGAAAATCCAAATGGTTCCCGTTGCCTTCATCCTTCAGAAGTAGACTCAAAGAGCAGCGTGCTGACCACCTCCAGCAACAACTTTGGGGCAAATTTCCTGGAAAGGGACCTGATTCTTTAGAATTGGAATGCTCTATGGGGAAACCACCCGAAACCCTTTAGAGTCCTTTGCCGTCTGGGCAAATCAGCCGGAACCCAAAACTGTGCAGTCAGGAGATCCCCTTAGTGAGCATTACTGAACTCTTTAGCCGCGGCGGCATCGCCATGTGGCCCCTATTGTTCCTATCGGTGTTGGCCTTCGGCAGTATCGTTGATCGCATTTGGTTTTGGTCGCGGATTTTGACCCGAGAGCGAGAGGTGTCTGGCCGGGTCCTAGAAGCAGCGCGACGGGAATGGTCGGCTGCAGCCGATATTGCCAAGCGCTCTAATAAATTACCGATGGGTCGCTTCCTGGAGGCAGCACTATCTATAGAAAAACCTGAACCCGAGGTGTTTCGCCTCGCCCTAGAGACCGCTGCCAACGAAGAGCTCGCGATTATGCGCCGGGGCGAAAAGGTCCTAGAGGCGGTGATTGCGATCGCCCCATTGCTCGGCCTACTCGGAACCGTGGTGGGTTTGATTAACTCCCTGGGTTCGATTCAGCTCAGTGATTTGGGCAGTGATGCCACGGCAGGCACGGCCTTGGGCATTGGTGAAGCCTTGATCAGCACCGCCGTGGGTTTGGTGATTGCAATTACGAGCCTGGCGTTTTATCGCCTGTTTCAAGGGTTTGTGTTTGGGCAAGCCAAAGTATTCCGCCAGTCTGGCAGTGAGCTGGAGCTACTGTATCGGCAAGCTTGGTCTAAGAAGAGGGTCGAGCCAACCCCCGCTCTAGCGACGGAGGGTGAGTCCTAGTGAAAATTGATCTGTTGGACAATCCGGCTAGTGAAGACGTTCGCATTGAAATCATCCCCCTCGTGGATGTGATCTTCTGCATCCTGACCTTTTTTATCTTGGCGGCGGTGGGCTTGACCCGGCAGCAGGCCATTGATTTAGACTTGCCCAGCGCCGATAGCGGTAGCCCCCTACCGGCCCAAGGATTAGGGGAAGAGGCGATTCGGCGAGGGCGGCTCTATGTGAGTGTGGACGCCATTGGCCAGGTGTACCTCGATCAACAGCCCGTCACCCTAGATCTGCTCTACGACGTGCTGTTGCAGCATCAACAGGTTTCGCCAGAGGGGCTGATTGTGCTGTACGCCTCTCGGGATGCCCGTTACGAAGACGTGATTCGTGTCTTGGACTTGCTGCGCTCTGTAGGAGGCGATCGCGTCGCTTTGGCCACCTTACCGAGCGCAATTGGTGACCCAGCCAACGCGATTACTGGGGATGATTTACTGGACCCCAATCTGTTGCAAGACCCAACCCTAACCCCAGTGCCAGGAACCGATCCCCTACTCGATCCCCTCGCCCCCCAAACCCCAGTACCCGATTCAGATCCGTTGCTTGATCCGCTCAGCCCCCTAGACGAGTAGCGAAGCGATCGCTGGCCTCCACCAAAGCATCCACAATTCCCGGTTCGGTGGCGGAATGACCCGCATCGGCAATCACCTGGAAGTCTGCCTCGGGCCAAGCTTGATGCAGCTCCCATGCGGTCTGGATCGGGCAGACCACGTCGTAGCGTCCCTGCACAATCACTCCAGGAATGTGGCGAATTTTGGCCGCATTGGCCAGCAGGTAATCATCCTCGGGGAAAAAGCCGCCATTCATAAAGTAGTGGCACTCGATGCGAGCAAAGGCGGCAGCAAACTCGGCCTCGCCAAATTTCTCAACCAGGGCAGGATCCAGCCGCAATCGGCTGGTGCTGGCCTCCCAAATAGACCAGGCCTTTGCAGCGGTTAAGCGGGTCTGTTCATCAGGGCTAGTGAGTCGTCGATAGTAGGCCGCCACTAGATCGTCGCGCTCCGCTGCAGGAATCGGGGCCAGGTAGGTTTGCCAAGCTTCGGGAAAGAGCATGCTGGCCCCCCACTGGTAAAACCACTGGATTTCTTGGCGGCGCAGGGTAAAGATGCCCCTGAGGATCAGCCCCTGGCAGCGATCGGGATAGATTTGGGCGTAGGCCAGGGCTAAGGTGCTGCCCCAACTACCCCCAAACACGACCCACTGCTCAATGCCGAGGTGCGATCGCAGCGTTTCAATATCTGCCACCAAATCCCAGGTGGTGTTTTCTTTGAGAGAGGCATGGGGCGTACTCTTGCCGCAGCCCCGCTGGTCAAAGAGCACAATCCGCCATCGGGCTGGATCAAAAAACTGACGGTACAACGGTACGGTGCCGCCGCCGGGTCCACCATGCAAAAAAATAACCGGACATCCCTGGGGATTGCCGGATTCCTCTAGATATAGGGTGTGGCGTTCTGAAACGGAAATGTATTCGACGCGATAGGGTTCAATGGGCGGGTAAAGCACGCGCATACTGTTAGGGCTATCCCTCAAACCGTAGATGTCTGAAGATGATTATAGGGATAGTCAAGCCTAAGGGAGGCGTTTAGCAGAGCCTGTTATTCCCGGTTCCAGGCATCGATACGGTCTGGATGCGATGAAACCTGAGCGGGCTCTGCAACGGTTTGATCCCCTAGGCTGCAGTCTTTACCACAACCCATCTCCCGGTGTGAGGATCACGGTAGGTGGCGAAGGGATTGGTTTTGACGGGTTTATTAGAATGCTTAGCCATGGGAGGGATATTAACCTTCATTGAATCAATCCTATTTCCCTGGCCAAATAAATCCCGTGATGGGGTCAACTTGGCCCCTGTGATTTTGACGGGCAGTCATCTGTGATAGTTCTCACAGGAGCGCAGTCAGATCGTGGCCCCTCACAACGTTCTCCCCAGTTCGGTTTTGCAGGGATCTCTTAGAATTGCGGTACTCCGAATTTTTGGATTAAAGCCCCCGCTAGGTGCCGCCGTGAGTGAAGATCTGCTGGCTCAGATTTACAACGCCTTTGACCCCAAGCGCCCCTTAGAGCCGTTTAAGCATCAGTTAACACAGGTAGAGGAAGAGCCATGAACCAGCAGGCCCCCTTGCCAGATCTGGACCTATCAGACCTGCCGGACGCTGATGCAGACTTAACTGGGCAGAACTGGTTTGATAAAGGCAATACTCTTGCTGATTTAGGTCGCCATGAGGAGGCGCTCTCCAGCTATGACCAAGCTCTAGAAATTAAACCAGACGACTATCAAGCCTGGTACAACCGTGGTATCTCCCCCTATGACCTAGGTCGGCATGAAGCGGCGATCTCCAGCTATGACAAGGCCCTAGAGATCAAACTCGACGACCATGAAGCCTGGAACAACCGCGGCAATTCCCTCTGCAACTTGGGCCGCTATGAGGAGGCAATCACCAGCTATGAAAAAGCCTTAGAAATCAAACCTGACGACCATCAAGTCTGGAACAACTGCGGCAATTCCCTCGCGGACCTAGGTCGGCATGAAGCGGCGATCTCCCACTACGACAAAGTTCTAGAGATTAATCCCGACTAGGATGAATCCTGGTATAACCGCGGCATTTCCCTGTTCTTCCTAGGTCGGCATGAAGCAGCGATCGCCAGCTACGACAAAGCCTTA
>JBHJIP010000108.1:0-45397 GCA_050043365.1 Leptolyngbyaceae cyanobacterium | reverse complement strand
CCGCCTTCGCCGCCACGCCCACCTAGCCCACCCCGGCCTCCACTGGCATCTACATAGTTTTGGCGCAAGTCAGCGCGGGTTCTGTAGTAGATGGTGGTGTTGCCGCCATTACCGCCGACCCCGCCATCACCGCCATCGCCGCCTTCACCCCCATCCGCAGCTTGCAAATCGTGCCGGACATTGCGCGGCTGGCTGCGACAATTTTGGGCGCGATCGCCGCGCCCCCCATCTCGACCATTGTCCCCATCACCCCCAACCAAAAAAAGCTGACGGGGTTGCCCCTCGGCTCGAATGGTCTGATTAGGTCCCGGTGTACCGGCACGACCGGTCTGACCATCAAAGCCATCGGAGCCATCGTGGCCAAAGGACCGCACTGAACTAGCCCATGCAGAGAGCGTGCAGGCAAACTGCCGAGGCAGAGGCGTCGTCACCGCCAGCATAGGCAGCAGTGTCAGGGGTAATACGTAAGATAGCGTGCGTTTCATCACAGATTCCAACTTAGAAATCAGAGAAATTGGGGTCTCAGAGGGTACCGTCAGATAAATATTCCACCAGATAGAACCCTGCTTCGCATTAGGGTGCTTGGGAAACTACCCACCGTTACTAAAGAATTACTGATGCTAGCCCCGAGACAGGGCCGTCGCGACTATTGTGGGAAAACCCAAACAGCCTATGGTCCAAGGGACGGCCTTGGGTGTCGGGATGTTTCTAGGGTGTAGTTCTGTTGCTGAGGACCGTGTCACCGTGAGTCAACCCCCTCAAATTGTTCATCTCAATATTCTGGATACGGACTACGCCAAAATGGCCGCAGGTGAAACCATTGCCCGCGATCGCAAGCTGCGCCTCGCCTGGGGTGAAGCCACCTTTGATCGCTTAGGCAAACACATTGCCCGTTACCGATACGGCAATCTAGATCAAGAAAGCCGCGATGACCTCCTCTGCAAAATTGGCACCATCGCTGAATTATTTACCCGCTCCGATCAAGAAGACTTTAACGATCGCGTACGCCGCACCGGTACCTTTTACCTCACCTCGGGGGAACGGCAGCAGGTGATCAACTGGCTACGGGATGAACTCGCTGTTGATTTATCCCACCCATCGAAGCCGGAGTAGGGCTCAAGCCTGCTTCTGAGTAGGGAACTTAAAGCTCAAGTAAGCGCTAAAGCCCAAATCAAAAAAATTGCCGAGGAGATGCTTGAAACCCGAACGTTAATGTCAAGATTTAGACACGCGGTGATATCAGCATAAGTTCCATCCAGCTTGAGACCCTCCCGGTCTCCTCTTCTTCCAAGGTGAATGAACTGCCCTGATTGGGCAGGTCGCCCTTTGAAGAAGGTAAAGCACTCGGAAAAGGGAACTCTCAGGCATCACCACCATCAGGGGCCTTTTCCACGCACGCGTTTATGGCTGAGGTTTCCATGACCAGCATCGACCCCCCTGTAGCTCCCTGCCCCGATCCGACTTCGCCCGTGAGTCAAGTCTCCGATAGCCTAGTCAGGGCTTATGTTGAGGCCGCCTCAGACATTGTTTATACCCTTGACCTCAACGGCAATTTCACCTTTGTCAATCGCTACGGTTTAGCACTGGTGGGGGCTGAAGCCCAGGAAATTATTGGCCAGCCTTATCTCAAAATCGTTGCACCTGAATACCACGCTCCTACCCTCGAAGCCTTTCAAAATTTGCTGCAAACGGGAGAATTGCGGGATTATGAATTTGTGGTGCTAACCCAAACGGGGGAGCGTGTCTTTATGGAGGTCAACGGTCGCCTCCTCTACCAAGACAATGCCTTGGTGGGAGCATTGGGGATTGCCCGAGACATTACTGAGCGGAAGCGCTTTGAGGCCCAGCTCCAAATGTTCTCTAAAGCCCTGGATTCTGCCCATGACAGCGCGGTGATTACGGATCTAAATGGCCAACTGCGCTATGCCAACTTAGCCACCCAGCGTATCTTTGGCCATTCCCTCGCTCAGGTCCAACAGAGCAGTGTCGATATTTTTTTCCCCGCTCCTGAGCAAGCTGCTTGGATTTTAGAGCGGGCAACGGGCGCAGGGTGGAGCGGTCAAGCCGTCTGCCAACGCCAGGACGGCCAATCCTTTTCGGCACTGGTGTCTGTCAGCCCTGTATGTGAAGACGACGGTACACCCACAGCGGTCTCCATTATTTTTCGGGATATCACTCAGCAGGAGCAAATTAAAGCTGAGCTGGCTTCCAAAAACTTAGAACTAGAGCGGGCCAGTCGTCTCAAGTCAGAATTTCTGGCCAATATGTCCCACGAGCTGCGGACCCCGATGACCTCGATTCTGGGGTTCTCGTCGCTTTTAGAGCAGCAAATTTATGGGGAACTCAACGAGCGTCAACATCTCTACATCACCCAAATCCATCAAAGTGGTGAGCATCTTCTCACCCTGATTAATGAGGTCTTGGATCTGTCGAAAATCGAAGCGGGCCAGATGGATCTGCATCCAACCCCGATCAGTGTCGAAATGCTCTGCCAGGACGTGCTCACAATGGTGGGCGCACAGACAGCAGCGAAACGCTTAATGATTCATCAAGCTGTACAGGCTGGTTTACCGACCCTGATCGCAGATGAGGTGCGGATGCGGCAAATGCTGCTGAACCTACTCTCGAATGCGATCAAGTTTTCAAAGACTGAAGGCGAGATCGGGGTCGAGGCCCGTCAACTGGGCGATCGCTTAGTCTTGACCGTGTGGGATCAAGGGGTCGGGATCCCCAAAGAGAAACAAAATCTACTGTTCCAGCCATTTCAGCAACTCGATAGTGCCCTATCTCGTCACTATGGGGGAACTGGCTTGGGACTCGTACTGACCCAACGACTGGCGCGGCTCCATGGGGGGGAGGTCACCCTGATTTCAGCAGCGGGTCAGGGCGCACGGTTTTCGATTGATTTGCCCCTTGACTGTCGGACTCAGCAAGCCGAAGACGCCCACCAGCCTGCGGATCAGGTCACCGCATCAGCGGCCAGTGAGGCAGAGCGATTTATTCCAATACTGGATGCGTCACCGGGACCGGTCTTGCTTGTGGAAGACCACCCCGTTAACGCCATGCTTTTAGAACATATGCTCACCTACTGGGGCTATGAAACGATTCATGTTGCCAATGGTCAATCCGCTTTAGACTGGCTCGCTGAGCATCGCCCAATGATGGTGCTGATGGATGTGCATCTTCCTGGCATGGATGGATTAGAGGTGACGCGTCGCATTCGGGAATATCCAGACCTTCAGAATCTACCGATCATTGCGACCACGGCCCTCGCCCGTCAGCGAGATCGCGATCGCTGCTTAGAAGCGGGCATGCAAGACTACCTCAGCAAACCAATCAACTCAGCCGAACTGGTGTCTGTGCTGGCAAAATACACCTGGCAAGATCGAGACTGAGATGATTGGATACAGCACTTTAGGCCCCAATCAAGGGCGCTGACAGCACTTGGGTGATGCGATCGCGCGCATCCTCTAAGTGGGCGCGGGTCGTAATTTCCAGGCGATTGCCGTAGCGACCTAGGGCGTCATTGATGTCCTGTTGAATTTCGCGGAGCTGGTAGCGCGCCAACACCCGAGCATCTTCCGGTGCGCCTAGGGTCGTGGCTAGGGCAATAAAGTCAGTAAAGCTCTGGGCCGACAGCGCATCCCAGAAGGTGCGCCGCAGCACAAGATTGCTCAAGATATTCAAATGGTGGCGCTGTAGCCCTCGGCGCAGGCTAGATAGGGTCGGCGTGTCCCCGCTATTTGCCAGCAGTTCGCCCCAGACCCCTTGATAAATAGAGTTGTAGAGTTCCGCCAAGGTCAGCACATCTTCCTCGGATGTTTTGAACTCTAGATCTCGCACGCGGGCTAGGCGATCGCCCAGCATCAGATCACTGACCACCAAGGACTGCAGCGCCAGTACCTGCTCGTAAATCGGGTAATCCAGCGGATAAACCGTCAACTGAGTGCCCCAATGCCACCAGCGGTCAGGGGCAAGTTGATTCAAAAATTGGGGCGAAAACTCAAATGCATCAGCCGAGAGCACCTGCTCATTCAAAATGGCGAGGGCCTGACGCTGTTTCTCCGCTGCAATCGGCTCAAAGGGAGGCGGCCCGGCCTGCACCCAGGGATCGGTGCGCCGAAATCGCTGCCCACCCACGTAATTGGTAATGGTGAGGGCATTGCCCCTGAAATAGCTAAAGACCAAATCAACCCGCCGCCTTAGACCGCCAAAGCCTTCGCCGGGTGAAACCGATCGCCGATTCAGACGATCCCACACGGCCTGGGCATTTTCCAACTGCCATTGGGAAAAGGCCATGGGGTCATTACTCAGATCCCAGGCGTCAACCTCAGGATCAATGAAGTCAAAGATGTCTTCGTCAGAGGCATAGGCCAATTCGGGTTGCTGGCTGCTGCGGTTGGCAATGGCCGCCAGCAACTGGCGCTCTTGGTTATTGCCCAACGAGTCTGGCACGTCGGTGTAGCCATATTCAATCACCCAGCGATCGTAGGCCCCGACCCGGCTAGGGAAAAATTCCCCTTGGTATTCCCCAGGGGCCGCAATATTCGGTGGGAAATAATCCATCACTGAGCTGATCAGCCCCTGACTTTCGGTTACCGCTGGGGTATGGATCACATCAGGAGCCAAGGAGCGGCTACCGGCAAAGTTATGGCGCAGCCCCAGAATGTGACCGACTTCATGGGCTGTGACCGCCGTTAAATACTCCTGGATGTAGGCATCAAGCTGCTCAGGGGCAAACTGCGCCCCCGGCAACACCGAAAGGGCTAAGGCCCCAAAGCTGTTACGCTGGGCGGCGATATAGCTATTGCATTGGGCTTCGAGCGCCCGATCCGTATGGGTTGGGTTAGGGGTCTGGGCAAGGGCCAGGGCTTGATCTAAACCCGCTTCCCCGCGTTGCTGCAGAAGCTGCCATTGTTGAAACCAAAGCTGCGATCGCTGACCACAGTTTTCGAGATAACCCAAGGCAGTCGGGTTACTGTCTAGCCCTCGGGTCTGGTACTGCTGCTGCAGATAGCGCACCGTATTGGCGTCTAAAATCACGTCTGCATCTAAAATCTCTCCGGTCAACGGGTTGACCCGTGACGGCCCGAGACCAATCGCCCAGGGGCTGAGGGAGTCGGCCCAGCGAATGACGTTGTAGCGCACATCAGAGGGGTCCCAGTCGGCATCATCAGGCATCTGCCGCACCTGAATTGCGCTCTTGAAGCCAGCCTGTTCAAAAGCTTCATTCCACATCAAGACCCCTGCCGAGATCGCATCGCGATACTCAGGGGGCGTTGTATTCTCGACCCAAAACACCAAAGGCTGCTTCGGCACCGAAATATCCGCATTGGGATTCTGCTTTTCGAGGTGCCAGCGATTGATGTAGCGCACAAAGGGATCGGGTTGCCCCACCTGAAAGGGGGCTCGAAACACGCTCAGGAAATAACCCACCCGCTGATCCGCCACCCTGGGCTCATAGCCATTATTTACGGGCAGGGCGGAAAGGCTGTAGCGCACCTCTACCGAAAAGCCGCGATCATCTGGAATACTTTGGAGGGCAAAGCCGAACAAATTGGCCAGGGCATCCCCGCCGCCACCGCCGCTAAAGACCACCTCTGCACCGATTTCAACATTGCCCTCAAAGGCTTTGATTTGATCTAAACGGGACAGGTCTAGATTAGGGAAATGGGTCACGGTGGTTGAACCGAGCACGCCAAAGGCATTGGTCAGGTCTTGCTGCATCACCAGGGCCGACAAGTCGATCAGCATCGCCCCGGTATCCGGATCCACCGCCTCAATATCGACTGCAAAAATCACCGAATCGCTGAAAGACCCCTCTAACAGCCGCCGCTGCCAAGCTTGATCACCAGGGTTGCGAATGTAAGTGTGGGGTACAACCACCTGCAGGCGATCACCCGCCATTTCACGAAACTGGAAGACCACGTCATTAATGGGCCAGCCCCGAAACAGCCCGGACTCACCAATGCCAGACTCCAGGGTGGCCTGCATCATAAAGTTGCGGTTGATCTGATCCGGGCGAATCGCCAGGTAGGATTCCCCTTCCCGGATGTTGCTGTAGACCGTAAATACCCCCTGGTGCCTCTGCATCCCAGCAACGACTTCCCCAAAGCTGTGGACCTCTGCTTCTTCAGCCGCGTCATCGTCTTCGGCATCGACGGCTGCAGCCGTGGCGCCAAAATGCAGCGCTCCGGAATGATGATTGGGGACGATGCCCGTGCCCCAAAGTAAAAGGGTTGTACACAATCCAACGCAAAAGCCAAGGGCACATCGACGCAGTACGGACATAGCACTTACAAGTAAATCGAGCAAAATGGGGCTACCCTAGTTTGGCCTTAGGGACGGGTTCAAGGCGAATACCCCACGTCTGGGCCTACGGTAACTCAGGTTTTACATTTACTGATAGCAATTACTGATAGCGATGACCCTGACGGCCTCACAGATCAAAGCGCAGGCGATCGCCCTTGGGTTTCATCGGGTGGGTATTGCTGCCATCGCTGAACCCACCCCAGCGGAGCAAACCAGTCAGGCGGCTCTGCAGCAATGGCTCAACCAGGGATACCAAGCCGATATGGCCTGGATGGGCAACTCTAAACGGCAGGATATTCGCCAAGTAATGCCTGAGGCGCGATCGCTGATTGCCGTGGCGCTGAATTACTACACCCCCCACAGCCACAGCCAGGACCCAAACCACGGCAAGATTTCTCGCTATGGCTGGGGCCGCGACTACCACCGCGTTATGACCACCAAGCTCAAAGCCCTAGCCCAATGGTTACAGGATCAAGCAACTGAGGCTCAAACCCGGTTCTATGTGGATACAGGCCCAGTCCAAGATAAATTTTGGGCAGAGCAGGCTGGACTGGGCTGGGTGGCCAAAAATGGCAATCTGATTACCCGCAGCCATGGCTCTTGGGTCTTTTTGGGGGAAATTCTGACCAATTTAGACTTAGCAGCCGATGCGCCCCACACCGCCCACTGCGGCACCTGTACCCGCTGCTTAGAGGCGTGCCCCACCCAGGCGATCGTTCAACCCCATGTGGTCGATGCCAATCGCTGCATCGCCTACCACACCATCGAGAACCGGACCGAGAAGTTACCCGAGCATATTGCCCATCACTTAAATGGCTGGATCGCAGGTTGCGATATCTGCCAGGATGTTTGTCCCTGGAATCAGCGGTTTGCCCAACCCACCGATGTAGAAGACTTTCAGCCTTATCCCGGCAATGTTTCGCCTGCGCTATCTGACCTCGCCACCCTCACGGAGACAGAGTGGAATCAGCGGTTCCCGGCCTCGGCCCTGAGGCGCATTAAGCCCGCCATGTGGCGACGCAATGCAGAAGCTGCGATCTCAGCCCCTAAGCCGGATTCCCCTTCGCCTGCTTGAGCATATCCACCAGTAGATGGTGAGCAGCTTTGGCATTTTCTAAGGGGGCTTCAAACGTGACGCGCACCGGCACCGGCTCACCCTCGACCTCTGCCGCCAAGTTCATGCCCTCTAGATCGATCGACTCCATCCGCGCTGCGGTAGCCGCTTGGGTATTGCCAAAGACTTGGGCGTAGACGAGCACCGCATCAGCATGATCGTCATTCATGTGCTTACAAATGCGATCGCTCACAGCAGGAGTAATGGCCTCAGACATGGTAAATCTCTTAAACGATGGATCTGGTTTCGCGTCTGGTCTGATGATATCGCTTCTTCCCACTTCCCCTCAGGCCCATCCCTGGCCACCGGGCCATATCTTTCAGAGTCCGGGTGCTCACCTCACCTATCGGGTGCAGGGACCCTGCTGCCGCCTGTTCGATCGCGAGCAGTTGCCCTGGCCCTGCTGCCGACTCCAGTGGCGCAGCAAGGAACCCAGTTGGCGGCGAATTGGCAAACGCTTTGTGCCAGATATCGCTACTCGCCGCTACCCCTCTTACTCGGTCGAAATTTTAGGGCAGGGCTATCGGGCCAACCCATTTGTGACCACCCTGTACACGGCCCGCCTCCCCCCCGATTTGCAAAACTGGTGGTATTCCAAACGGCTACCCGATAAAAAGGCCGACACAGGGTGGCCAGACCTAGCGACCCTAACCACACCAATCGAGCCGTCTTAAGGAGCCCTCCATTAGGTTATCGAGGGTACCCACAAGAAGTGCCCCTAAATCGGTGATCGCGAGGCGTCAGCACCATCGCCAGGTATTTTTTCCAAGAGATGTCCTCAAGCCTATTCCCGGCACTGATAGCGGTAGTCGCCATAGGGCAAGATCGCATTGCACAGAACGGCTTCGCTAAAGTCGGCGCTGGTAAACACCACATCGCCCATATCAGCCCGCTGCAATACGGCTCGAACAAACACGGTTTCTTCCATGTAGGCTTCGCCAAAGACGGTGTCAAACAGATAGGCGTCGGTAAAGTCGGCACGGGTGAGGTTGGCGCGATGCAGTTCAGCCGAATTCAAAATTGCCCTTTGTAAATTGGTTTCCCCCAAGTAGGCATAGCTCAAGTCGGTGCGGCTCAGATCGGCCCCGCTCAGATCAGTCTGAAAGAAGTTGACATCGGACAGGTCAGCCCCAGCTAGGTTGACCCCAGACAGGTCATAGCGCCGTAGGTCGGCTCCAGAGAGGTCACAGTTGATGCAGCTGCGATCGCGCACCATTTTCTCAATCAAATCGGCATCGGCAGCTTGCCCTGGCAGGGACAATGCCCCGCCCAGGGTGATCCCCAGCAGCACTACGCCTAGTGGATAAAATTTATCGCTCAGTTGCCCCATGGCTGTCATGCCTAATGTCTTTGCTTCACTGTTCCCATACTGGCAAAGAGAATGCTGATCAACCATTCAGATGGTGGCCAGCCAAAAAGTTGGCAACCTCACCCTCTGCTGCTCTGGCATTGTTAACCCAGATTATTCTGCTAATGAAACTCATTTTATTTACATTTCTTCAAAGGCAATCTTCAGGTGAATGGCGACTATTTTGACATTTCTCGCTGGAAAGAATCTTATAGATTAGCCATCGGCCAGGCCACCATGCTCAATCAGAATTCAAGTCCGCTCATTTATTAGGTTTTGCAGACAATGCAATTTACTTTCAAAGTTGTCAATGCTAAGCATCCTGAAGCAAGTTGCCAGCAAGCCTAACCTTCTGATTTGATAAATATGTAATGGTGTTAACGCGGCAGCAATGCCTGCTGTTCCTAGAGCACTTGAAGTGGGGAGGGAAGCCAACGTGCCCATATTGTGGCTCTACCAAGGCTACAGCTCTTACTAAAGAGAATAGATATCACTGTAACCACTGCTACACTTCATATAGTGTCACTGTTAACACCATATTTCATCGCTCCCACGTAGATATAAGGAAATGGTTTAAGGCGATACACCTTTTCCATCAGAGCCCTCATAATATTTCAGGCCGCTCTTTAGCCGAGCAAATAGTTGTAACAAAGAATACAGCCTGCAAAATGTTGAAGAAGATCAAGACAACTAATACGGAAGACAGAGAACTTTTGGCTAATATATCGAGTTTCTATCAAGAGTTCATTGACAAGGCCGAACAGAGAAAATAAGGAACTTTAAGCTTCAAAATGGGGAACTTATAATGGGACTTGAAACATTCATTGCAGCCATATTTGAATTCATAATTGCCAAGATATCTGAATCTGGAACACCTATAAAGTCAGTGATTCTTGCATTTGGCATCATCTCACTGACAATCACTGCAAAGGTCTTGTTTGACTATGTTTGCAAAAACTTTAATGACATTGTCCGAAGACTACAGGGCAAACATCGCATTGACTCTCTAAAGGAAGAAGCCCAACAAATTAGACAAAAAATCATTAAAGCTCGTCAATCACTAAAGAGCTACAACAGCTCTTTTGGCTTAGAAGTGGATCAAGCAACAGGAGCAGTCAAAGCTTTACGGATTGTGCCTGGCTTCAAAAATAAGCACGAGAGAGCAATTGACAAAGTTGCTCTTCTAAAACAAAAAAATCAAAACCAAAATCTGGAAATAGATGGCATCTTGTCAGAAATGCTTGCAAACAGCAATGCTGCAGAAAGATGGTTCGCGACACGTCAAAAGGTTGTGGCTGAAGAAGTTAGGAAGCATTCTCCTGTCAGGAAACAGAGAAAGAATTAGGTGTATAGACGAGTACTTCACGGCGTGATTTCCACAAACACTTTAGTGCCTGTCTCTCTGCCCCTCTAGCTTTCTTGCAGTCCAGAATAGCATCAAGACTTGAGCCACTAAGTATTAGACAAAGGGTTTCACGTCTTAAACTTGCACCCAGTTAAGCTATAGCCACATAGCCTGATTGTATCTTTTGCATTGCATCCTCAAAAGTATTAATAACTAATGACCAGTAAATTCTTTCTGTTTGAGTATCACTCTTCTGAGAAAAATCTGTGAATGCATTTATATAGCTTGCTAAGCTGTCTGGGAATGTCAACACAGTCAAGTTTCCATTGGCTAGATCATCATTAATTGGATCGATGATAAAGTCATGTAAAAGCTTTGAATCACCTATTACAAGGCAATGCGCAATGATATCCCCAATAACTTCTAGCTCTTCGCCAAAGGTGTCATCGCTTTTTGGTCTATTAGCGTATAAAGGAGTACTTCGCTGATATATCTTATCAACGAGCCTTGCATATTCATTTTGATCCTTCATAATCCTGCCTCCAAGATCCTGAATATTTTGAAGCAGGCCATCTAAGTTGAATGCAGAAAAGTTAGAGTTGCTCACCAATAAAAACACTAGATAACATCCTTGCTTAGCAAGGGTAAATAATCCATCATGCTCTCGTACACCGTAAAGTGATACAAGGCCAAGGGCTTTTCCATAGATATGGTGTGAATTATTGGGAGTTGGAGTAACACTCAGGTTCAATGCCTATCCCTTTGGCAGGATATATCTCAATAGGCCAATGCTCCCTCCAATGCCTTATTAACGTGCCAAGGATTACACATATTTAGAGTCATCTCCGAAACTGCATCATGACAGCCTGTGGCTTAAATATAGTACCCTTGTACTGTATTTGCAAGTGCAGAAAAATGACTCTCTCGAATTGGACTCATTACTTTTGATGTTTTTAGTCACGCTTCTAGGTGGCTTGGTAGGTTGTTTGGTTGGATTAAGTATCGCTAAGTTAGGAGGGCTGCTGATCTCGAGCCTGTTGAATTCAGCAGCTTGTTAAAGACGCTTGTAAACTCAGCGTAAGTTAGGGTTGGCCCTGTATTGTTTTGCAAATAATCTGTTCTAGAGACCCAAAGAGACATCCAATAATTGACTGGGTTGGCGGTCATCAAAGATACCTTGCGTTCTTGTCCAGCAATTCCGATGTCGAACTTAAGGACTGAGCCATAGTGCCAGTCGATCTCCTACGATGGGTACCGCATCTGTGCAGGGGTGACGCTTGATCCCATGATTTGGGTCAAGCAAGCAGACAATTCACAAGGTGTCCTTATGGAGCGCTTTTAGCGGCACATTGCCCAAAAGGCCCTCGTCTCTGCAAACCTGTGAACGCTCTACCGGTGAACTATGAAATCAGCAATTAAACGACATGCAGTGGCCCTAGCGGCCGTCGGTCTCGGGGTGTTTGGAAACCTAGGCAATGCGGTTGCCCAAACCTACGGTGCTCAGGAATTGGATCAGAGTCGGGTGCTTTTAGTGTCGGCCCCAGGCAGCCGCCTGCGTCCCCATCAGCTCTACATCATCGAACAAGTCAGGGACGATCGCCCTTGTTTTGAGATCACAGGCTCCAACCCTGGAGAAGTCAATCCGCTATGGACCACCTTTGACTTCTCTGGTATCTGTGGACGGGCTTCAGACACCAACGGCTACTCGATTCGGACTGCCAATCAAGATTTAGGCATCAGCTACCGCCTCCAAATTCGGGAAAGTGGTGATGAATTGCTGCTCTTAGGAGTGCCCTCCGATCGCAGTACCCCCCTGCAAATTGGTCGTACTGGCGGTATCAGCAGCACCGGCTTTACCGAAATCATTCTGAATCCGGGCTGGCGCGTCACCAAGCGCACCTTTGAAGGTCAAACCCTTGGGCATAACTATTTAACCCATGACGCGCCCCTGGCTCAGCTTCTCGAAGATGGCGGCGAGGTTGTGGTTGCGCCTCCGACCACTCCAGACCCCGTGACGCCCACCGAACCTGTTGTCGATCTGCCCTTCCCAGACATTCGGGGTGATGTCTACGCCACCCAAATTGCCCGAGCCGTGGAAATTGGCGTGGTTTCTGGTTTCCAGGATGGCACCTTTAAGCCCCGCGAGCAGGTGACTCGTGAGCAGGCTGTATCAATGATTGTCGAATCCTTGATCAGTAAATATTCAAATCTCTCGGTGCCGACCCAAGTCGCCGCCACCACCTTCCCAGATGTACCGGCAAGCCGCTGGAGTGCCGCCAAAATCGCCTTTTCCCAAAGCAATAACATTGTCAGTGGCGACCAAACCGGCACCTTTCGGCCCACAGCCCCGGTGACCCGAGTTGAGCTGATGGCGATGCTGCGACGCACTGCCGAGTATGAGCGTACTTTAGTGGGTTTGCAGCCGAATTTAGAGCCGACCCACGCGGTGCAGAGCTTCTCTGATATCAGCGGTCACTGGGGTGAGGAGTTGATTATGATGATGTCTGGCTATTGCCAGGTGGCCACTCCGCTGAATGAAGCCGGTAGCGCCTTTAATCCCAATACTCCGGCCCTGCGCAACTATGCTTCCGCAGCCCTCGTGCGGCTGTATGACTGCAATCAGACTGAGCAAGCGCCCTAGGGGCGCACGGCTCGCCCCTACTCAAAACCATCGCCCTGGGAGCCCTCCTAGGGCGATGGTTTTTGGGCACATAGAACCCCGTAGCGAATTAATCCCCGCTGGAATCCCCACTGCATCAACCCCAAAGCCAAAGCGCCCTGTACGGTTGACCATCCGGCTTGGGCCAGACCCGCGATCGCCTCCCATTGAAATACAGAGCCAATTACCGCATCCCAAAACGGGGCCACTGCATCAGACCAGTCAGCGGTTTGTACTGCCTTAAATCCTGCCTGGGAGGCTAAATGACTATAGTCCGGTACGGAAAGCACATAGGGCAGGTGATAGACCTCGTAAAGGGCCTCTAAATGGCGCTCTTCTGACCAGGTCAGGGGACCTGCCAAAGAGGTTGTGGGTCGATGACACCAGGTGGCCATTAACAAATGCCCGCCTGGCTGCAACAGTCGATAGCTTTCTTGAAAAAACTGGGCCTTGTCAGGGTAATGCTCACCGCTTTCCATCGACCAGATCAGGTCAAAAGATTGATCAGGGAAGGGCGTGTGTAGCACATCTGTGACTTCAAAACGGACCCGCTCTGCCAGCCCAGCGGTGGTGGCCCGTTCTGCGGCGCGGGCCGCTTGGACAGGGCTGAGGGTGACACCCGTGACCGCACAGGCTAAAGATTCAGCTAGATAGAGGGCGCTGCCGCCAATGCCACAGCCAGCATCTAGCACCTGACTGGCTTGGTTAATCTGACCCCATTGCAGCATCGTGTCGATCAGATCGATTTGGGCTTGATGCTGCGCTTTACGGTGGCGACCGGTGGGGCCATAGTAGCCATGGTGCATGTGCTCCCCCCAGAGGTCTTCCCAGAGGGAGGAGGAGTCATCGTAAAAGCTCTGAATCCGCTGATAGAGATCGGCTGCCATAACACTGGGAAAGGTTGTTCCTCGCAGTGTAGTCGTCAGGAACAACTCGTGGAAAGATCAAGGGCGAGCGCGGCTGATCCACCGCCAACATTGCTCAGCTTTTATCCAAGCCTATGGCCTCCTTCAAAATGACCGTGCCGCGCACCATCTGTGCCGGTTTTCTGGCGCTGATTGTGCTGGGCACTGCGCTGTTGTGTTTGCCGTTTTCGGTGGTTGATGGCAGTACACATCCACTTGTGGCCTTATTTACCGCCACCTCAGCGGTGTGTGTGACGGGGCTGATTGTGGTGGATACCGGCAGCTACTTTTCGCCCCTGGGTCAAGTCATCATCCTGGCGCTGATCCAGGTGGGGGGGTTGGGGTACATGACCGCCACCACTTTTTTGCTGGTGATCCTAGGGCGGCGGCTAGGGTTGCGCGATCGCCTCGCGATTCAACAATCGATGGATACCCAGGAGCTGGCCGGAGCCAAGTCGCTGATCACCTCGATCATTGGCATGACCCTGATTTTTGAAATTTCAGGAATCTTTGGCCTTTTCCCCACCTTTAGCCATGACTTTGGGGCAGGGCGGGGGCTATGGCTCTCGATTTTTCACAGCATTAGCGCCTTCAATAATGCCGGGTTCAGTCTCTTTCCAGATAGCTTGGTGCAATATGTCCATGCCCCTGGGGTGAACTGGGTGATTACCCTTCTGGTGATTGCGGGGGGGATTGGCTATCAGGTGATTATGGAGGCGTTTTTGTGGCTGCGCGATCGCGTTCAAGGCTGCTGTGAGCGGGTTGTCTTTTCGCTGCATTTTAAATTGGTGACCAGCTCAACGGTGCTGCTGCTTTTGGCTGGGACCGTGATGTTCTTTATTGCTGAACACAACAACGCTGCCACTTTGGCGGGCTTTAGTTTGAACGATCAGCTCACCGCTGCTTGGTTCCAATCGGTGATTGCCCGCACCGCTGGGTTCAACTCCATTGACATTGGCAGCATGCATGATGCGTCGCTGTTTTTTATGGTGGCGCTGATGTTTATCGGGGCCAGCCCCGGCAGTACGGGCGGTGGTATCAAAACCACCACTGCCAGCATTTTGCTAATCTGTACGCGCACCGTACTACGCGGCAAGGATGAAGTCTTGGCCTATCAGCGCGAGATTCCTCCCGCCCGGATTTTAAAGGCGATTAGCGTGGTGGTGGGGTCGGGGGGCATGGTCTTGGGGGTGACAATCTTAATCGCCTTTACCAGCCCAGACTTTAGATTTCTGCAGGTTTTGTTTGAGGCGGTTTCGGCCTTTGCCACTGTCGGGCTCTCGACCGGTATCACCGCAGACTTATCAGCTATTTCTCAACTGTTGATTATCGCCACCATGTATGTGGGTCGGGTCGGGGTCTTGCTATTTATGGCGGCTTTGGTGGGGGATCACAGTCCAAGTTTGGTGCGCTATCCCGAAGAAGATCTGCTGGTGGGGTAATGAGGAAAGCTGACCGAAAAATCCCCTCTTGGGAGGGGTGGCCGCAGGTCGGGGTGGGTCAACGGCTGGGCGATCAACCGGAAACCCACCCCTCGCTCCTCCTCAGCTATTCTTAAAGCCGTTCTATCGCTTTCCAGAAAAAGGGTTGGCAAGTTGCTTGCCCCTCAGGAGAGCCAATATCGGAATTGGGGGCTGGCCCCCAAACCCCCTGATATGGGGGCCTAACTCCCCCAACCCCCCCGAAAGGGAGATGCGGTTTGGGTCGTGGATGCGCACGGTAAGACGACAGGGACGCGGCTAGCAAAAATCCGTTCCGCTAGGGACCGATTTAACTGCATTCTTCATAAGCGTTTTACCGCTAGTACCCGAATGCGCCGATAATCAGCAATCCATTGCTTATCTTGATATAGGCGAGAACGTAACTTAGCCTCGATTGCCTTGAGTAGATCGGGGTGGGCTTCAATCGGGATATCCGCCAAGAATCGCCCCGCAAACATCTGTAGCCAATCCACCATGCCGCTCTCCCCCGTGAGCGGCGTAGGCCGATCAAATAGCCTTGCCAGTTGCACTTCAAATCCCTGTTTTTCTAGTAGGGTGGCATATTCTCCGACACTGGGAAAATACCAGGGGATAGCGGTCGAGGGACCATAGCCGAGCGCTGTTCTGGCTGAAGCCAAAGCCGCCAAGACTTGAGCCATATTGCCCTTACCGCCAAACTCCGCTGCAAACCGTCCCCCTGGCTTGAGTGTTGCCCAGATTTGAGAGATCGCCGCCTCAGCCTCATTCACCCAATGCAGCGTCGCATTGGAAAATACTGCGTCTATGGGTTCCGGCAGGGTAAACGTCCGGGCATCAGCCACAGAAAAATCAATCTCGGGATAATGCTGCTGTGCTTGGGCCACCATGGCCGCATCGGCATCAATGCCGGTCACGACTGCGCCTTTGGCGGCGATCTCGGCAGTCAACTGCCCCGTGCCGCAACCCAAATCTAAGATCCGCTCCCCCGGCTGTGGATCCAGTAATTCAATGACGCCCTGCCCCAACTGCCAGACAAAGCTGTGCTGTCGGTAAAGGTCTGTATCCCAGGTGTTTTCCATGGGGGCATCCGCACTGGGCTACATCACATCGTGGTGGGGATCGAGGTGGGGAATCAGGGAATGGGGCTTTTCTAAGCCGTGGGCTTCCATCAGGGCCTGATCGCCCATCACCGTGCGGGCTCTCCCATCGGCGATGACCTGACCCTCATCGATCAAAATTACGCGATCGCACACTTCCAGCAAAAATTCCAAATCGTGGGAGGCAATTAGCAGGGTCTCGCTAGAGCGCTGCAAAAACTGAATCAGCCGCCGCCGGATTCGCATATCCAAACTGGCAGTGGGTTCATCGCAGAGCAAAATCCGGGGACACATGGCCAGTAGACCGGCGATCGCCACCATTTGCTTTTCACCCCCCGATAGATGGTGGGGCGGGCGATCTGCTAAGGCAGTGATACCCGTCATTTCCATGGCAACAGCCACCCGCTCGTTTACCTCTGCGGCTGACAAACCTAGATTTTGAGGACCAAAGGCAATATCGTCTTGCACTGAAGGCGAGAAGAGTTGGTCTTCAGGATCTTGAAACAGAAAGCCTACCTCGGGGTAAAACTGACCGGGCTTCACAGGCTGATCGAAGAGGTGAATGGTGCCATCCGTAGGGGCCAACATGCCGCACAGCAGCGTAAACAATGTGGTTTTACCGCAGCCGTTGTGGCCAATCAGCCCCACCCGTTCACCCTCCTGAACGGTGAAGCTAATGTCCTGCAGGACGGGGGGGCGATCAGGATATGAAAAGGCGACCTCTTCTAGGGAAAGGACGATGGGCTGAGGGACCTTCAAGGCGATGCCCTTGGCGGTAGACAGGAGCTGGCTCATAAACGAGGCACTTTTATAAATGAGATATCAGAATTTCGATAAGCACAAGGCTGGCAGCAAACCCGAGGGTACACCCCGTCGCCATCAGCGTGGTGGGAGAGGTCCGATACAGCCGGTCTGGGGAGGGTAACCCCGCCGTAACTTGGCCATAGCCCCGCAATCGCATGGCTCTATAGACGCGCTGCGATCGCTCATAGCTGCGGAGTAGGAGTGTGCCTAAAAGCGCCGCTAGCCAGCGCCAACGTTGACGGGTGGTTTGACGGCGATACCCATAGCCCCGTAGACCCATCGCCTGCTGCATGGTCGCCAACTGTTCGGCAATGTCATAGAGGTAACGATAGGTGAGTAGGGTCATGTCCGTCAGTAGGGACGGTAACCCGAGGGAACGCAATGCCTTTAGGATATCTAGGAACGGCGTGGTTCCCAGCAAAATAAAGCCTGTGATCAGAATTGCCAAAAATCGCCCGACGACTAGTCCAGCCAGGGCCAGCCCTTCCAGCCTGAGGCTCAGCCAGCCCGATTGCCACAGCACGGTTTCTCCCGAGACCCAGGGCAGCACCGACACCATCGCCAAGATGAATAACCCCGGATAGGTCAACCGTTGCCAGAGATAGGTGAGGGGCAAACGCGCAAACCCGTAGAGCACTAAAACACCCAGAAGTGCGACTGGCACCACCACTACGTGCCGAATCAATGCCACCGCAAACATAAGGCTGAGCAGGCTCAGCAATTTAGGACGAACCGCCCAGCGATGTAGGGCAGAATCCGTGCGGATATAGAGTTCACGATGAAGTGCTGTAGCCATGCGTTAACCGCCTTGGGATTTGAGTAGTTCTGGCTTGACCCGATGTAAAAACAACATCAGCAAAGTGGTAAAGGTCCCTTCGATCAGCATCAGCGGAATGTGCGCCACCATCAGTCCCAACAAAGCGTTCCGCTCTGTGGTTAAGGTGAACTCTGAGGGGATCGTAAAAACGATCACTCCAAAAAAGATCAGGGCTGCTAGCCCGATCCCCAAGGCTCCAGCCCCAAACCCAGCGATCCCCAAGGCCCAGGGGAGGGGAAGGCGGGCACCCAACGGGTAGCGTAATTGAAAAATGCCTCGGGCGATTAGGGCAGGCAACCCCATCATCACCGCATTCACCCCCAGGGTGGTGAGGCCCCCATGGCCAATCAGCAGCGCCTGCAAAAAGAGACCAATCAGAATGGCGGGCCAAGCGTACCAGCCCAACAGCGCCCCCAGTAAACCGTTTAGCACCAAATGGACACTGACCGGGGGCACCGGGATATTAATCGAAGAGCCGATAAAGAATGCCGCTGCAAGCAGCGCTGCCTTCGGCACCGCTTCACTGGGATCGGGACCCCGACGAATTTGCCGCAGGACATACCAAGTGGTGAGCCCTGTTAGGGCATAGCCTCCGGCACAGACTTGGGCTGGAATAATTCCATCAGGAATATGCACTAGCGCTTGCCCCGCCAAAAATATAGAGCTGTCCCCACACAGCCCCAGGTAACGGCCCCCGCCATCAGCCCCCGCTGCAGGGGCGTTAATGGGGTGTTGGTTTGAATCGCAGCAGTGATGGTGCCATCCCCTGAGACAGGAATCACGGCGATCGCCCCATGGCCTGCCTGTCGCACCGTTACCTCCCAGTCTCCCGATTGATCCGGGGTGAAACTAAATCGACCGTCACGGTCGGTTTGGCCAGTAAAGCGGGGCGTCTGGGGATCGGTGGGATCGTAAACCTCTACCCCCGCCTCAGCCATCGGTTCTCCTGAATCATAGGTGGCCTCGATTTCGACTGCGGTGATTTCATTGGCCTGAATATGGGCGCCATGGGCTTGGGCCGTCTGGGCTTGTCCCCAGAGGCCCAGAGCCACCATCAAAGGCAACAGGAGATCGCCAAAATAGGCCTGTGATCGCGCCATTAACTCAAATCCATTTCTGCACAGTGCCCTTCACCTACATGGCCCAGGCTGGGCAAAATCGACAGCAGTTTGTCATAGTCCTCGGTGGATAAACTCTGCTCTAGATCAGTGCCATCTACGATCAGGGTGCCATCCTCAGCCAGAGCCGCCAAGGGATCAAACCCCAGTGCCCCCGTATTGATGTCGTCGTCAGGAGCAGCCTCACCATCACCGAATAAATGGTCAAAGTGGAAGGTTGCCTCTAAATCAGCGGTCTCTCCTGCAGTCAAGATGCCTTTGCGATCGTCTCCAACGAAATCGCCACAGACAAACCGCAATGGTTGATCCAGTTGCAGGGTAAAGGCAATATCCTGTCCGTCTTTACTGGCAGTCCCTTGGAGCATCACCCCATAGCCTGCGGCGGGTCCCTCAGGGGCAGGGACAACTTTCCAACTCAGGGCGTTATAGCGGCCAGCGGGGGCCTCTTGGCTACCGACTAAAATCGGCTCGGCGGTCTCATCGCCAGCCGCCAGGTCGACGGTGAGGGGACCTTCCCAAGCCAGTGATACTTCAGCAGTGGGCTCGTTCTCTGCTGTGGGATCAAAGGCGGGATCACTCTGGTAGGCGGTGACCTCTTCCAGGGTGACGTAGACATGGTCAAAGCTGATGGTCCAGCCATCGACGGTGACAAAGCCCTGGCGGACAAAGTCCTCGCCGTTCGCGCGCACTTCTAAGGTGCCGCTGCCGTCAGCCTCAGTACCATCGGCCTCAACTGGGTCGGTCTCAGCAGGGTCAGTCTCAGCGGAATCGGGTGCTGCTCCACCACAGGCCGTCAGGGCTGGGATCAAAAGGGATAACCCCAGCAGATGTTTTAAGGATTGAGTTTTTAACATTGCAATCACGAAGGGGCTTACTGCTCTTCCTATTTGAGACGGTGATACTTGGGGATGCTTGATCCCCTCGGATTATCTTTAGACTCTCTCCCCTAGGTGGAGTTATTGCCCCACCGCCAGGCAGATGGGTTTATCGTGACAACAGGTTGGTAAAGGTGAGAGGGACTACGTGAGCGATCGCATTTTGTTTTGGCGCCGTCGGGATCTTCGGCTCCACGACAACCTGGGCTTGGCCGCAGCCTGTAAGCGATCGCCCCATGTCACAGGCGTCTTCTGTTTAGATCCTGCCCTTTTGGAAGGAAACGGGGTGGCCCCAGCTCGCGTCACCTACATGATCGGCTGTCTTGCGGAGCTACAAGATCGCTATGGTGACATCGGGGGAGAACTGCTGATCCTTAAGGGGAATCCTGAAACGCAGTTGCCGACTCTTGCCAAAGCTTTAAACGCCGCTGCCGTTTATTGGAACCGTGATGTCGAGCCTTACAGCCGCGATCGCGATACCCGTGTGGCTGCCGCGCTCAAGGCCGAAGATATTGAAATCAAAACCCAGTTTTGGGATCAACTCCTGCACGCCCCCGGTGACGTGATTACGGGGGCCGGATCCCCTTACACCGTTTATGGTCCCTTTTGGCGTAACTGGCAAAAGCAATCCAAAGCCGCCCCTGCCGAAACCCCCACGGAGTTAGCTGGTCTGTCTGCCACTGAGCAAGCCCAAGCGACTAAGGCTGGCGTCATTCCTCTGCCAACCGCACCAGACTTAGGATTTGTTTGGGACAATTCTCTCCCGTTAGCTCCTGGGGAAGAGGCTGCTCTCGAACGGTTGGAAGACTTTTGCAGCGACGATCGCCAAATTGGTGATTACGATACCCAACGCAATTTTCCCGAACATACCGGCACATCAGGGTTAAGTGCCGCGCTCAAGTTTGGGGCGAGCGGCATTCGTACAGTCTGGTTAGCCACGGTGGTGGCGGGCGATCGCTCCCCTAGCGATGAGGTTCGCCAAGGCATTCAAACCTGGCGACAAGAACTGGCCTGGCGCGAGTTTTACCAGCATGTGCTCTACTTCTTTCCAGAGTTAGCCGAGGGTCCTTATCGCGCCCACTGGAAAGACTTTCCTTGGGTCAATGATTCCGACCAATTCCAGGCTTGGTGCCAGGGGCGCACTGGTTACCCCTTGGTTGATGCCGCCATGCGCCAACTCAATCAGACCGGCTGGATGCACAATCGCTGCCGCATGGTCGTGGCCAGCTTTTTGACCAAAGACCTGATCATCGACTGGCGCTGGGGGGAGCAATACTTTATGGAAACCCTGATCGATGGGGATCTAGCCGCCAACAACGGGGGATGGCAATGGAGTGCTTCTAGCGGCATGGATCCCAAGCCCCTACGGATTTTTAATCCCTATAGCCAAGCCAAAAAGTTTGATCCGGATGCGACCTATATTCGTCGATGGTTGCCAGAATTACGTCACTTGGACACGACTGCTTTAGTAACGGGCAAGATTGCGCCAGAAGATTGTGCTCATGCTGACTACCCGCAACCCATCGTGGATCACAAACGGCAGCAGGCCCTTTTCAAGGACCTGTATAAAACTCAAAAAGGCTAGCGCAATGTCAAGATTCACAGAGTGTGTAGCGTGGTGTCGAGGTTACGAGACCTACGGTCTCGGTTACATTCGTGGGTCGCACTACGTTTGACCCACGCTACAGCACACTCCAATTTTCGATATTGATAAACCACTAAGCGCTTAACACAAAAGCGTGGCGCTCTGTTATGTAGCGCCACGCTTTCTAGATGTACGTCTGGATTAGGATCTATGCCTTAGCGCTGGCAACTGCTGCTTTAGCAGCTTCTTCCATCAACAGCTCGTAGGTAGCCCGCATCTTCAGACCCACTAAGACCTGGAAGAGGCCACTGCCGTTGTTGGAGCCCGGATATTCCCGGTGCTTGAGCAACAGCTCAGTCATCTCGCCGTAGTATTTGGTCGATGTGCTGCTGAGGTGGCTCTCCACATAGATCAGCTCCTCTAGGCGATCAAACTGACCGTCGATTTCTAGTACGGAGACCTCGTTGCCATAATAGGCATCGGGGCCGTAGTGCATGCGGATTCCAGGGTAAGAACAGGTGAGTTTACGTCCGCAAGGGATCCAGTCAATGGTGGAGCCTTCATCGAATAGATAAACCGGTTCGAAGCCTTCCACACCTTCTTTTTGAATCAAGCGAACCCGCAAAACCTTCTTTTCTTTGTCGTCGGGAATAAGCTGGGTCGGCAGGATTTGAATGACCACATCAGCGTATTGCTTCTGTACGTCAATGTAGGCCTCAAAGTCGGGGCGGCGGGCATTAATAGAAGCCAGCACATCTTCATATGTGTGACCCCGCTCTGCCATATCTCGCTGGATTTTCCAGGCGATTTTAACGTCATCGTCAATATCGAGATAAACGCTGAAATCTAGCAGACCCCGCACCCGCTCGTCATACATGGGGTGCAACCCTTCAATTACAACGACCCGGTTAGGATCAACGCGCTCAGGCGGATCAAGTTCACCGGTCTCGTGATTATAAATCGGCTTATCAATCGAATTCCCTTCCTTGAGAGACTTGATCTGCTCGTACATCAGATCAAAATTGTTGGCTTTTGGATTTAGAGCCGTGACGCCCGCAGCCTTACGCCCTTTACGATCAAGACTGTGATAGTCATCCAAACAAATGACGGTCATAAACTCTTCGCCAAACAGGTCGGCCAGTCTTCTCAAAAATGTGGATTTGCCACATCCAGAATCACCAGCAACCCCAATTAAAACAACGCGATCCGATGGACTCGTCATAGTTTTCCTCAAGCAAGATTGAATGACAACAGCACTAAAAGCACAGAACTAAAATAGAGGGAACGCGCAACAGCAAAACATTTGCCATGAGCTTGCCGATCCTAAAGATCTCTCCCAACACTATGGAGCGCATCTAGACGTTTCACTAAAACCCCAAGAACCTTGAGGTCAGCCATAAAACCTCAGGCAGTAATAGCATCCATCTGACACTAGCTCCATCGATCTCCGTCGGCCCAGAAACTAACCTTGAATTTCTTAGCAGCAACTGCAAGATTCAATAATTGTGTCCTTAACTAGGAAGCATCCTACCAAAATGGTATCGACGCTAACAAGCGCTTCGAGGAGCAACTTATTCATCCCCCGAGATTTTGAAGGTTGGCCCGATGGGTAAGGTCTAAAAACCTATGAGTATAGATTTTGTGTGATGAATCTAAAAATGCGTCAGTCATAACAGCCTGAGCGGGGCATTGCCCTTTACAGTATCTATGGCTTGAGTTTTACTTTTTCCATTCCCGCTCTGAGAGATTGGTGCCGGGTGCTTGCGTCTGTTGGGTGCATCTTGACACCAAGGTCATAAGGATGCCCTGACTGCAGGTGATAGGCTAAAAGAAAAAACTGATAGCCATAACTTTCAGATCACTCTGGCTTAGCCATAGACATTACCAATGGATCTGAGCAAAATGGTGTGGGTTCAGTCGAGATTCAGAGAGTCATAACGTCAGCACATGTACAATTCCAGTCTGAGTGGTGGTGCCAATTCTTTGGCGAGTAGCCGCATGTTTGTCTATGAAATCGAGGGTTTAAAGCAGAACTCCGAGACGAGCTATCCCATTCGTAAGAGTGGTTCGACATTCATCACGGTTCCCTATGACCGTATGAATCAGGAGATGCAAAGAATTACCCGTATGGGGGGCAAAATCGTTAGTATTCGCCCCCTGGAGACAAGTGGTAATGCATCTGCAGCCCCTGCGAATTCTAAAGCTCCTGCAAAAGCCCCTGCGAAAGCCAAAGCTAAAGCCAAGTCGGCTAAGGTTCCGGTAAACACCTATCGCCCGAAAGATCCGTTTGTCGGCAAGGTGATGTCTAACGAGCCCTTAGTTGCTGAGGGCGGCATCGGCATTGTGCAACACATCAAGATGGATTTGGCGGCAGGTGATCTTAGATATCTGGAGGGCCAGAGTATTGGCATCATTCCAGAAGGCACCGATGACAAAGGTAAGCCCCACAAGCTGCGTCTTTATTCCATCGCCTCTACCCAACATGGTGATGACATGAATGACACTACGGTGTCTCTCTGTGTTCGCCAACTGGAGTATAAGCATCCAGAGTCTGGTGAGACGGTTTATGGCGTCTGCTCTACCTATTTGTGCGGTATCGAACCCGGTGCAGATATCAAGATAACGGGTCCTGTGGGCAAGGAAATGCTATTGCCCGATGATCCGGATGCCACCATCATCATGTTGGCTACAGGGACTGGTATTGCGCCGTTCCGAGCTTTCCTCTGGCGCATGTTCAAGGAAGCAGAGAAAAAAGCTAACCCTGATTACCAGTTCAAAGGACTGGCTTGGCTGATCTTCGGGATCCCCGTCACGCCCAACATTCTCTATAAAGAGGAATTGGAAGCTATGGCAGCGGAATATCCTGATAACTTCAACCTAACCTATGCCATCAGCCGGGAACAGCAGAACTCTGAAGGCGGCAGAATGTATATTCAGCATCGCGTGGCTGAACATGCCGAGCAGCTTTGGGAATTGATGCAGAAACCCAATACCCATACTTACATGTGTGGTTTAAAAGGCATGGAAGGTGGCATTGATGAAGGCCTCTCTGCCCAAGCTGAGAAAAATGGCGTCAATTGGGACGATTTCCGCAAGCAAATGAAAAAAGAGCATCGCTGGCATGTAGAGACTTACTAGATACCAGAGCGCTTTCTGTCTCAGGCTTTGGAGTCAGTTTCCTAAACTTGCATCAAAACTTGCAAATCAAGCCGGGGGCGGTCAACGTCTCCGGTTTTTGTTATTAACGGCACCCCCTACAATTGGGGGATATGACACACAAGGGGCGGAGCGTGGCGGTTAAGGTAGGACTTCTGGGGCTCGGGACAGTTGGGGCAGGCACAGCAGCAATTTTATTGGACTCAGCAGGGCGGCATCCCCTGATGGCTGATATTGAGGTCTATCGGGTGGGGGTGAGATCGCTCACCAAGCCGAGGCCGGTAGCCATTGCTGAAGAACACCTCACGACCGATTTAGAGGCCATCGTCACGGATCCCGATGTGGATATCGTGGTGGAGGTGATCGGCGGGCTGGAGCCAGCGCGATCGCTGATTCTCAAGGCTATTCATGCCGGTAAGCATGTGGTTACCGCCAACAAGGCTGTAATTGCGCGATATGGAGATGAAATTTTTACGGCAGCGAATGAGGCTGGGGTTTACGTTCTCTTAGAAGCAGCCGTGGGCGGGGGCATTCCCGTTATCCAGCCGTTGAAACAAGCACTGGGCGTCAATCGGATTCACGCGGTTACGGGCATTGTTAACGGCACCACCAACTACATTCTCACGCGCATGCAGCAAGAGGGGGGTGAATTTGAGCCCATTCTGGCGGATGCCCAAGCGCTGGGTTATGCCGAAGCCGATCCCACCGCTGATGTGGATGGCTTAGATGCAGCCGACAAAATCGCAATTTTGGCCTCTTTAGCTTTTGGTGGACGGATCAACCTAGCTGATGTCCATAGTGAAGGCATCCGCCATGTTAGTGCCGCAGATATCACCTATGCCGATCAGTTAGGATTCGTGATCAAGCTGCTGGCGATCGCCCGTCGCGACACCTGCCCGGTCTCCAACGAAGTGCTCGATCAGCTACAGCTAAGGGTCCACCCTACCCTGGTGCCTAAGAGCCATCCCCTCGCCAGCATCAATGATGTCTACAATGCCATTCTTGTGGAAGGGGAACCCATTGGCCAAGTGATGTTCTTTGGTCCAGGGGCTGGGGCCGGGCCTACTGCCAGCGCTGTGGCCTCAGATATTCTCAGCATTGCTGCGAGTCTCAAATCCCAAGCTGCGGCATCTCCTGGGCCCAACCCGCTTCTAGCTTGTAGCCATCAGCATTACTGCAAAGTCAGCCCGATGGCCGATATTGTCAGTCGCTTTTATGTGCGCCTCTTGGCCCAAGATCAACCCGGCATTATTGGCCAGTTGGGCACTTGCTTTGGTAACCATGAGGTCAGCATTGAGTCGGTAGTGCAAATTGATCTCCATGACGGGGTGGCTGAGATAGTCGTAGTCACCCATGAGGTCCAGGAGGCTAACTTCCAAACGGCCTTGGATGAAGTCCGTGCTTTTGCTGGCATTCAAACTGTACCTGGTGTATTGCGGGTACTGTAAGCACTCCGAGCCATTCAGCAATACCCATCATTACGCCAGTTACAGCCACTGAGATCATGCTGCAGAAACCACCATGTCTCTAACGCCATCCCAGTTTCCTTATCAAATTTCAGGGCAACGCCTGTGGGAGTGGCGACAACAGGCTCAGCAACAGGCCCAAACGGCCAATATTCCTTCAGCAGAGGTGGATTGGTTATTGCAAGGGCTTTGCCAAGTTGATCGCTTAACCTTGCACTTGGGAATAGCTGCGCAAACGACCATCCCCAGCACCGTTTCGTTGCAGGATTTACAACGGTGCTGGCAGCAGCGGGTTCGAGATCGCGTGCCGGTTCAACATCTCGTCGGTATGACCCATTGGCGCACGTTTACGCTTCAGGTTTCTCCAGATGTACTCATTCCCCGACCGGAGACAGAGATACTGATTGATCTCGCTGTGGAGTTAGTGTCGAAGCATCCCAACGGAGCAGAATTGGCCCAGGGGATTTGGGTTGACATGGGCACAGGGAGTGGGGCGATCGCCCTAGGCTTGGCAAGGGCTTTTCCGCAAGCGCAAATCATCGCCACCGATATCAGTTATGAGGCACTGGCGATCGCGCAGCATAACGCCCAGATCAATGGTTTGGGCGATCATATCGAGTTTCGGCAAGGCACCTGGTTTAAACCCTTGACGGCGTGGCAAGGGCAATTGGCAGGTATCGTTTCAAATCCGCCCTATATTCCTAGTGAATTGATATTCAATCTGCAGCCTGAAGTCGTTGACCACGAGCCCCATTTAGCTTTAGATGGTGGCCAAGATGGTCTAGCAGCGGTTCGCCATTTAGCTGCTACCGCGCCCCGATTCTGTATAGGTGGAGGATTATGGTTGGTAGAGCTGATGATGGGACAGGCAGAGGAGGTCAGCCAGTTTCTGCAGGCGACTTCAGCCTATGGCGCTATCACCATCCATCCTGATTTAGCGGGTGTAGAGAGATTTATTAGTGCCCAAAGCACTGAAGCTAACCCAGCTAAGTTGCTTAATGGCGAAGCTCTTATCGATAACCCATAGGCTTAAGGAGATTGCCAGATCAGAATTTACCTGTGGTAAGAGTAGGTCTTGTGCCTACCTTCCGCCAATCACCCTTAAACAAACCGATTTCCCGATTCGTGCCATCCAGTTATTGAAGGCACCCACAAGAGGTGCCCCTACATCGGTGGCTGCGAAGCGCAATGTACCACAGCCAGGTATTTTCTTTTCAAGAAATGTCCTAAAGCCAACGAGGTCGAGTTACATACTTTGACGAGCCAGCCGAATTGTTTCGGGAAAAACACCGACCATTTGAGCAAAGGCATCGTCAGGAATCTTATTCACAATCTTCTGATCAAAGTACATCTGAAATTGCTCTAAAATCATTTGAGCGCGATCAACGGGGATAGGGCGATCCGTAAAATTTTGAGTTAATCGCACCCACTGCAGCCGAATTCGAAGTGCTTTTTGCTGATCTTCAGGGGAACTCGGCTCAAGTAATGAGAGCTTACCCAGGGGTAAAATGCTGATGCAGTCTTGGTCAAAATCACTCCCAACAGCAGAACCAGGACCTGCAAAAACGGCATGAAATTTTCGGTAAATTACAATTCCATTGCGTCGGCGAGGATTCACAATCAAAAGCTGGCCGCTCTTGATGTTCTTCAATATCTCACCTGCCTCTAGACTTTGCTTCACCGATAAATGGGCTGCATTATTTGAATGGGTCGCAAGCATAGTAACAGATTGATGCCTACGCGAATAAATCAGTAATTGCCTGCAGGACTTGTCTACAGACCATACTTATCTATTCGTCTGCTAGGAGTAATATACGGACAGATTTATCAGGCTTGCCTTTTGTGATGAACTGATTTGCTCAACGAATGGGGGTGGAAGATACACGAGTTCCTCAGGCTATATCTCTATAGACCTTGCTTCTATCGTAGGAAAAGCAGTAGGCAAAACTGCTGAGGTTACCAATGAAAACAGTACTACGATGACCCCTCTCATCGCTTGCTTGACAAACCTTGCCAGGACTAGCGAATTCACCCAGCCAAGCTCATTCTACGAGACGGGTGAAACCCCCACAGGATTTCTACAGTAAGAAAATTAAAGCTTTGATGAAGATGTGCTGTTCCAGCACCTGACGGTTAAGCCTGATCTGGTTGCAATAAGGCTATGGCTGCTTGAAGTCACCCATGTTGCAAGTCTGGCTACATGGGTGACTTCAAGCAGTCTGTGGATAAAAGCTTTTAGTCTGGCAACGTGTCAAAGACCTTCTGGCCGCAGCTCTATTACAAAAACCTGCAAGTTAATGGTGGCCTGAAACCGTGCAAGGTTCAGCGATACCCTCAGCCAGCGCTATCTTGCGCTAGAAACCATATTAGACAAAACCTTGCGCAACCGTAGTCGCCGGGGCTGGCCGAACAGGGTCAGCCAATTCATCTCTGCTTGTTCCAGGTGGTAGCCCGCTTGCTCATAAAGCTGGCGGGCAGCCTGATTATTTTCCATCACATGCAGGTACAGCTCCGTGAAGCCGTCTGCTTGAGCGGTTTGCTCACACGCTTTTAAGAGTTGACGGGCAACCCCCGTACGGCGATAGGCTTCACGCACCGCTAAGTTGGACAGATAAAGTTGGCGTCCAGTTTGCTTACGCCAGAGAAAATCGCTCTTGGGCGCGAGTTCAACCGTGCCCACGATCCAGTCTTGTTGATTGGCTGTGGTTTCAACCGTGATCCCTGCCAAACAAACATAGTGGGGGGGGGCATGGCGAAAACGCTGCTTTAAATCTTCGTAAATTCCAATCCGTAGGAGTGGGTAAATCCAGCTCTGCCACCCTTCTGTGCCGTAAAAGCTACGGGTCAAAATATCTGCAAGCTGATGAAGATCGCGATATACCGCAGGACGGACGCGATAGGGCATGGGTTGAGAGTCAGAAGGGTGCAAAGCCTGCCAGCGCGGATGGAGATCGTTTCTTGAGCAGTGTCACAGCAGCAGCTTGTCTAAAGCCAATGCAGTCCATAACTTACCCGGATTTTGAGAGTCCAGTAACGTAAAGAGAATCGATTCGCATCACGGTTCCATGATTGAATCCTACAGGGAACAGTCGATCTAGGAATGTGATCCCAATCATTGCAAGGGTATCCTGGGTTTAGTTAAATCCGCGTCCTTGTTTGTAGATGGCTTGACCGAGTGCATGCAGTTGTCTATCTCACAACCTAGAAAAGCCATCAACAAACCTAAGCTTTTAGTCGTTGATGATGAGCCCGATAACTTAGATCTGCTCTACCGGACTTTCTACCGAGAATTCAAGGTTCTACGAGCGGAAAATGGCTACGAGGCCCTTGAGATCTTAGCGACTCAACCCGATGTCGCGGTGATTGTTTCAGATCAGCGCATGCCCGGAATGAGCGGTACAGAGTTCCTCAGCCAGACCGCTGCCAAGTATCCCAACATCATTCGGATCATCTTGACCGGTTACACCGATGTTGACGATCTCGTTGATGCAATCAATGAAGGCAAAGTCTTTAAATATGTTCAAAAACCTTGGGAAGATGAACATCTCCGCAAAGTCGTTAAGCGCGCCTTAGAAACCCATGTGGTTCTGAAAACGCGCACTGAAGAGTTACAGCGGGTCTTGCGCCAAGAAAGTCTGCTGAATGCGATTACCAATACGATTCGCAACACACCCAACTCTGAGGAGATGATGCAGACCATCGTTGAAACGGTGGGCGCATTGATGGAAGCCAATATCTGTGTCTTGCAACCCAAAGTGGGTGGAGCACTTGGATTGCGGTCCTTTATCTATAGATCGCCCGCCATGGCTGAGGCGGAGCCGATGCTTACGAGTCATCTCCAGGAGTTGGCTTGGAGCGTAGCAGAAGTGACTGTCCTTAATGATGCAGATGCGTTAAGTGAACCCCAGCAGTCGCTCTGGCAGCGTCTAGGGATTCGATCTAGCATTCTCGTTCCTTTAGTGGGGGCACAGGAGCAAGTAGCGGTTTTAGCATTACATCAATGTGGTCAACCGAGGGCTTGGGAAGGCAGCGAAATGCAACTGTTGGTCACTGTTTCTGACCAAGCCGCCCTAGCCTTGGTCCAGGCGAGCACTTATGAACAGGTTCAGGCTCTAGCGCGACGAGAGCAGTTGATCAATACTTTGACCCAAGCGATTCGATCTAGCTTGGAACCCGAGGCTATTTTTGCGGCGATTACCCAGGAATTAGGCCAAGCGCTCCAAGTCGATGGTTGTGCTTTATCGCTTTGGACGGCTAATGCCGAATATGTGGAATGTGTAGGCCTTTATGAACCACCAGAGCCTGGGGATATATCGGTGGCAGGCACAGCTACCACAGTGGGCACTGCTTTACCGCGATCGCAGGTCCCCATCCACACCAATCCCGTTCTGCAGCAAGTTCTAGACACTCAGCAGCCGGTTGCTTTAGATGATCTGAGTCAACATCCAGAGATGGCGGTTCAAGATTCTCTACGAGCCCCGGCTCGATCGTTGCTGATCGTTCCCCTGGTTGCGGATGGCAAGATTTTAGGGAGTATTTCCCTCCGCCAAACTCAGCAGCCCCGCAGTTGGCAACCTGAAGAAATTGATCTAGCCCAGGCGGTGGCGGCCCAAGCCGCGATCGCGGTGCAGCAATCTCGCCTATATCAAACCATGCGGGATCAGGCCGCCCAGCTCTTGGCGCTGGATCGCCAAAAAACTGAGTTTTTTCAAAATATTTCCCACGAGTTTCGCACCCCACTCACGCTCACCCTTGGTCCCCTAGAAACAGCCGTTAATCAAGGGGAAGGATTGTCGCTAGAGCAATCTTCTGTAGCTTTGCGCAATGCGCGGCGTCTGTTGCGCCTGGTCAATCAACTCTTGGATCTGCAGCGTTTGGATGTCGGACGGATGCAGCCCACCTTTAGACCCGTGGCTGCCGATGCCTTTGTCAATGAAATCGTCACCGCATTTCGGCCCTATTGCGATCGCAAACAAATCTATCTCGAAGCCCAGCTCGAACTCTGCCCAACGCTATATCTTGATCTCGAAAAGTTTGACAAGGTTCTCTATAATCTGCTGTCCAATGCCGTTAAATTTACCCCCGCTGATGGCACCATCACCGTCACCTTAGGGACGCAAGAGCAATATTGTGTTCTCACGGTGCAAGATACCGGTATCGGTATTCGTGACGATCAGCTTCCCCAACTTTTTGAACGATTCCAACAGGCTGATGGTTCAGCCAATCGTCGCTATGAAGGGAGCGGACTCGGACTTGCTCTCGTTAAAGAACTCGTTCACCTGCACCACGGCAAAGTCACCGTGACCTCGACCTACGGCGAAGGAACCACTTTTTCAGTTTTGGTTCCCCACGGTCGAGGACACCTCCCTGCAGAACAGGTGGTTGAAGCCCCGGTCAATGTAGAAAAGAGCCGCGCCGTGGTGGAACTGGCGGACGTAGACGCAGGCGAAATGCTAACGCCCCCCGTTGTTCTGGATGAGATCGCAACAACTCCGGACCCCGCCGCTGCACAAGTTCTAGTTATAGACGACAATCCTGACCTTCGTAACTACGTCTCTCAGGTCTTGCAGCATCAGGGATACCACGTGCGCACTGCTGCCAGTGGTGAGTTAGCGTTAGAGCTGGTCGAAACCCACACCCCCGACCTCATCCTGACCGATTTAATGATGCCGGGATTGTCGGGCCTCGACGTGATCCAGCGGCTGCGAACCGATGAACGCTTTCATAGCACCCCGATTATTTTGTTGACCGCCAAGGTTGATGACGAAACCCGGATTTCAGGAGTAGAGCAAGGCGCGGATGCTTATTTAGGCAAACCCTTTAACGATCGCGAACTTTTAGCCGAAGTTCGTAACTTGCTGGCCCTCAAAGCGAATGAACGGCGAGTGGCGGAACTCAACCAATACTTAACAGAATCAGTCTTGCGGCGATTTTTACCCAAATCCTTGGTGCAAAAAGCTGCCCACGGCACGCTCCAATTGGACCTACAGCCTGAGCCGCGCCTAGTAACTGTATTGTTCAGCGACATTGTCAGCTTTACACCCCTTTCTGATCAATTGGGATCGCGCCGCATTGCCCAGGTCTTGAATGAATACTTAGAAACCATGACCGATGCCATCTTTGAGAGCGGCGGCACTGTCGATAAGTTTATGGGAGACGGGGTAATGGCCCTGTTTGGGGCACCTGAAGATAATTCTCCCCGCCAGCAAGCTCAACAGGCTGTAGATGCCGTACAGCTTATGCACATCAAGTTGGCCACATTGAACCAACATTGGCAAACCCAAGGCATTCGAGCCGTTCAGTTTCGCTGCGGCATCCACCAAGGCGATGCTGTGGTAGGCATGTTTGGCAGCTCTGTGCGAGCGGACTACACGGCCATTGGCCCTTGCGTCAATATTGCCTCTCGCCTGCAGGAAGTCGCGCACCCCGATGAGATTCTGGTGTCGTCAGAGGTAGCCGAGCATCTGGATGGCGCTCGATTAAAAGCAGTTCGCCCCGTTACCCTCCGTGGCGTCAATCAACCGCTCTTGGCCCACAGCGTTGTAGTCGATAGCCCATAATCAACCGCTAAACCTCTACAGGTTTCTGAGCCTGAATCACTTGGAGGCTACCGCCAGCATATAAACGGGGTTGCGTCTTGTTGAAGCCCACTTGGCTTAAGGTCTCAGCCAAATCGGTGTGGAGCAGTTGCCAGGCGGTTTCAGTTTCAAACAGCCAGAGAAACGTTGCCAGTCCGGGCCAAAAGAGGGGGTTTTGGGGTGAGTGAAAATCGATCATTGCAAAGATGCCGCCAGGCTTCAAAATCCGAAACGCTTCTTGAAAAATCTGCTGCCGCTGGTCCATCTGCATTTCATGCATGGCAGCACTGGTATGAACCACGTCAAAGCTGCGATCGCCAAACGGCATCGCCTCAGCCCAGCCCTCCACAAACGTTGCCTCTGGGACGTTGCTCTGAGCCCGCTGAATCGATCTCGGTGATGCATCCAAGCCTGTCACCTGAACACCCAAAGCCACTAAAAATTGGGTTGTTTGACCACTTCCACAACAGAGATCTAGCACCTGACTCTTTGGCGTTAGCGCCAAATGTTGAAGCGCTAACTGTCGAAATCTTGCCTCTCCCCCTAAGGTCAAAGCAGCCGTCCGGGAAATACCGTCATAGAGCCACTGGTAGCGATAGCTCAAGGGGCGCAAAAAAGTAGCCATCAGGTCAGGTACGCAACATCGTTTTGATTGTAAGAGGGTCGGTTATTGCGACTTCTGCCGACTATCGACCGACGGTATGCTAGCGAAGTTAGCACTCTGCTGAAGAGAGTGCTAGCGTGTCGTTTGCACCAACCATAGAGACGGGACATGGCGAAATTAGTCGTTTTTGATGAGGCGTCACGGCAGGCGCTGGAGAAGGGCGTCAATGCCCTGGCCGACGCGGTCAAAATCACCCTTGGCCCCAGAGGACGCAACGTTGTACTTGAGAAGAAATTTGGCGCGCCTCAGATCGTGAATGATGGCATCACCATCGCCAAGGAAATTGATTTAGATAATCCCTACGAAAATACCGGAGCGAAGTTGATCCAAGAGGTCGCTTCTAAAACCAAGGATTTGGCCGGTGATGGCACCACGACTGCAACGGTCCTGGCTCAGGCCATGATTCGTGAGGGCCTTAAGAATGTTGCTGCCGGTAGCAACCCGGTTAGCCTCCGTCGAGGTATTGACAAGGCCGTTGGCATGCTAGTTGATGAAATTGCTGCTGTGGCTAAACCCATCGAAGGCAACGCCATCTCTCAGGTGGCTACGGTCTCTGCCGGTAGCGACGAAGAAGTGGGCCAGATGATTGCCCAAGCCATGGATAAGGTGACCAAAGACGGCGTCATCACCGTGGAAGAGTCGAAGTCTCTGACCACCGAGCTGGATGTGGTTGAAGGGATGCAGTTTGATCGCGGCTACCTTTCTCCTTATTTTGTGACCGATCAAGAGCGCATGGTCACAGAGCTAGAAAATGCCCGCATCTTGATCACCGATAAAAAAATTAGCTCTATTCAAGACTTGGTCACCGTTCTAGAGCGCATTGCTCGTGAAGGTGCCCCCCTCTTGATCGTAGCTGAGGATATTGAGGGAGAAGCCCTCGCCACTCTCGTGGTCAACAAAGCCCGAGGCGTACTCAATGCCGCCGCCGTGAAGGCTCCTAGTTTTGGAGATCGCCGTAAGGCCATGCTTCAAGATATTGCTGTCCTGACGGGTGGTCAGGTCATTTCTGAAGAGGTGGGCCTCAATCTAGAAATGGCGACCCTCGACATGTTGGGCTCTGCCAGCAAAGTTACGCTCACCAAAGACACCACCACCATCGTGTCTGAGAGCGGCAACACAACCGAGATCGACAAGCGCATTGCTCAAATTCGTCAAGAACTGGAGCGCACCGACTCAGACTATGACAAAGAGAAGCTGTCGGAGCGACTGGCTAAGCTGGCCGGTGGGGTTGCGGTGATTAAGGTGGGTGCAGCCACCGAAACTGAACTCAAAGATCGCAAGCTACGGATTGAAGATGCCCTTAGCGCCACCAAAGCTGCAGTCGATGAAGGCATCGTTCCGGGCGGTGGCGTCACCCTACTCCACCTCTCTCAGAAATTGGATGGTCTGAAAGCATCTCTAACGGTGCCCGAAGAGCAAGTTGGCGTGGACATCGTCATCAAAGCGCTGGAAGCACCCCTGCGTCAGATTTCTGATAACGCGGGTGCCGAAGGGGCTGTTGTCGTTGAGAAAGTTCGCAACATGGACTTCACCATGGGGTATAACGCCCTGACCGGCAACTATGAAGACCTGATCGCCAGCGGCATCATCGACCCCGCTAAGGTAGTCCGTTCTGCCCTGCAGGATGCGGCCTCTATTGCTGGCATGGTGCTTACGACCGAGGTGGTCGTCGTTGAGAAACCCGCGCCTCCTGCTCCCGCTGGCGACCCCGGTATGGGTGGCATGGGCGGTATGGGTGGCATGGGCGGTATGGGTGGCATGGGCGGTATGGGCGGCATGGGTATGATGTAGTCTCCTGCACGAGCCAGCCAAATATCTCACATAAAACCCTCAAGACTTCTGTTCTTGAGGGTTTTATGGCTTTAGAGTTTCATGCACACGAATTTCACAGGAGTCAATGGAAGGCGTTGAGTGCTGAAGCTCTGAGGAATTTTTGCCAACGAACGAACCATTTGCCGTCTATTCGTTTTAGTGCGGCGGTTATCAATGACGTAGTTGCCTAATGCTGAGTGCAACCAGGCAGCTTTGACCTGAATTTTAATCAGGTCATACCCTAAATCAAAAACCAGGTCGTACGGTAAGCGATCTCCCACGGGCTTGAGTACACCCCAGCCTCGCTTCAATGCCTGTAGGATCGTGGCCTGCTCAGCGATATCACCTTTAAGTTTGGTATCCATCGTGAACCTCATAAAGCAAAAGCTCCCGGCTCTAGAAGAACCGGGAGCTTTTCAAGCGGTTTGGTGGCGGGGCATGGATTTGAACCATGGACCTTCGGGGTATGAGCCCGACGAGCTACCAGACTGCTCTACCCCGCGTCGGCTTAACAAGTATAGCGATAAAATCGCCATCTGCGTGGCGCATGCAAAAATAAATCGGCCAGTATTTTAAATCAGCCGATATTTACAGAAAGGCCAGCTCCCCTTGTACATCTAAACGTTTGTACTGACTCAAAACCATATAGTCTGAAGCCAAAGCTTCAGAGATATCCGGAGTAATCCACCCCAGTTGTCGCAATAGATGGACCGCCACAGCTGACTTAGCGCGTTTAGAGCCATCCAGAACTTTAATGGCTAGACCAAGCCCTTCGCCCACACGCCCTATGCATTGAATCCCTTCAGCACCGGACTTGCTGACCAAAGCCCCTTGGGTTGCTTGCATTAGGTCAGTATCAAAAGCTTGAGGTCCCGCAACCAGCTCAGGGTGATGGGTCATGGCCCGCACGATCCGCTCCATCGCAATATTATTCCCGGAAGCTAGCTGAGCAAAGAGGGACGCCATCTGGTGGAGGGTCATGACATAGGTGGGCGCACCGCAATCATCGTGAGCCCTGATAAATTCATCAGATGGAATCCCGAGTAGGTCGGCCACTTGGCCCAAAATCAGCGTCTGAACTGGGTGATTGTGGTGTAGGTAGCTTTCTAAGGGCCACTGACGCTGCTGGCACACCGCCAACATGCCGGCGTGCTTACCCGAACAATTGTGTTCCAAAGGGTTTTTTCGACCTATGGGGGTTGGGCATTTCAACATTGATGGATCAACATTGGCTTGCCAAAGAATGCGAAAGGCTTGCCGTACTTGGGCCATGGTTCCCTGATGGGAGGCACAAATAATCGCTAGGTCCCGATCATCTAAGCCAAACTGTTCCATCACTCCAGAGGTGGTTACAGCCATCGCTTGAAAAGGCTTTAGGGCAGATCGGATAAAGGCTGTGGTCTCAGCATTGCCTGCCACGGAGAGCGCTCGTCCACGTGCATCACAGGCAACCGCATGAACAATATGTACCGACTCGACGATGCCTTCTCGCAGGAGCTGCACTTGCAGTGATTTGGCCTGATAACGCGTGTTTCTAGTCATGGCCGCTCCGTGTGCTATGTACCCAGCGTCGGAATTCTGCTTATAAGGCAACTGGCCTTTATAAAAACTGCCATGTCGCCGCTAAGCCAGAGAGAATCATACCAATCACCCCAAAGGTATTGCGAATCCGCCTCAGAATTGGCTTGACTTGATAGTCCATAATCAAGCGATCGCGGTTCAAGATCTCTTCCGGTTTCACCCAAATCTGGCCATCGTACCAACCTGACTCTTCGTAGGGCACGTCTTGCTGCTGCAGCCGTCGCCCCACATGGAGCCAACCCACATAGAGTTGGACAAGGGCCAAAACCGGCAAAAGCAGCGCCCCAACGGCAGCTACAATGCCAAACAGCAGTGGGACTTTCCCTGGAGGGAAGTTAATGGCTACCACGGGCCCTGACAAAAGCCAGCTCAGCCCCCACCATAGAACTAAAGGCCAAACATACCCCACCAACGAAGCATTGCCCCAGCGGTAAAACCAAGAGTCCCGCATGGACTCATATTCATTAATCGGGAGCTGATCCGGGGGGACCGGGCAGCGGGATGAGATAGCAGACATAGGCGCTCAAAGCGTCGATTTCACTGAATTACCATAACGCTAATCTGATGAGCTTCAGGAAATAGGTTTATGTCCCTTAGGGTCGGTCTTTAACCATCGCTTTCAGGCAAGAAGTCTACGGTTTCAGCATGGCCCCAAAAAGCTTCGAGATCATAAAATTCACGTTCTTCTGGCATAAAGGTGTGCGTAATCACATCGCCATAATCTTGTAAAACCCAGCGACCCTCCCCTTGCCCTTCGGTCCGTAACGGCGATCGCCCCAGTTCTGTCTCGACCGTCGCTTCAATGGTGCGGCAAATGGCCCGTACCTGCACCGCTGAAAAGCCGGTCACAATCACAAAGTAATCTGCCAGGTAAGAAACCCCATCCACTTTAAGAATACGAATATCGCCACCTTTGCGCTCATCTGCCGCTCGCGCAATCACCTGCGCCAACTTGAGCGCATTGTCAGAATCAGTGGGCTGGGATGTAAGGGCATCCGCGGGCGGCGTTGAAGTGGAAGGATGGGTCATGGGCAAGCCGAAATCCTCAGGTATAGGTGCAAAACATCGATACCATCAACCATAACGATTTCCACACCAGAACGGCGGAAATGATTGCGCAACGTCAAGACTGATGCAGACTGCTGGCAGCAAGCAAGGTGCCATGGTTCCAAGATAGAGCGGGAATAAGGCGTTGTTGCAAATCCCTGTCGCAGCCGCTCAACCCCAGGAGCAACGTGTATCATAAAGCTCACTGTTTTGGCCCAGGCAACATCATCGGTACATCATCCGCAGGAGGACTCCTATGGCCATTAGCTTTCCGGTCATTATCCTGGCACTCTTAGTAGCTGGCATTTTGGGCATTGCGATCGGTTATTCCATGGCCCAAAAGCGCTTTCAACAAGAGGCTGATGTCCTCCAAGAAAAGAATCAAAAGCGGTTACAAGCAATAGAAACCGCCCATGAGCAGCGCCTCAACGATGCCTTGTTTAAAGCCAGGCAAGACTATGAGGCACAACTGTCCTATCGCATTGGTCAATATCAAGATCAGCTCTCCCAGAGTTTGGCTGAGCGAGAGCAAGAGCATGAAACTCGCCTCGAAGTCTGGCAACAGGGGGTGACCGCATCCAATGGCGTGCAAGCCTCAAGCCAACCTGCCACAGCACCTGAAGTCATGCAGCTCAAACATCAGTATGAGTCGCGCCTCAAAGAGGCTGCTCAGAAGTTGCAGCGAGCCTACGAACAAAAACTCGCTCAACAGTCCCAGGCGGCGACCCACGACTTGCAACAGGCTTACGAGGCCAAGCTGTCGCAAAAGATTACTCATTATGAAACCCAACTGGCTGAGCGCGTCATTCAGCTTGAGTCAGAGTTTGAAGCCCGTCAAGCCGCAATTACTGCCACCGTTGATGAGGTTGCCCCTGAACCAGAAGCGTTAGCGGGTGGTTTAGAGGTCGAGCTAGATAAACTGCCTGATTTTCCCCAGGCTTCACCCAGTGAGATTATGGGCACCGGCAACAACGAACCTACTATTACCCTGCATCGCCCGTTTTCGCTGAGTAACTCTGATACTGCCCCAGCTCCGGAAGCGGATTTGCCAGATTTGAATATGTTGGATGCGCTGGAGGCCGTTCCACCAGCGTCATCTTCATTAAAAAACGAAGGGGAATTGGCAGATTCAGCTGAACCAAAGGAACAGCTCCTGGCCGATTTGGCAGAACTTGACGATATTCCGCCACTCCCAGAAGCTAACAACCCTGATCCTTTAGAAGACTTGGCTGACTTCTCCACAGGCAGTCAGAGCGATGAGCTGGAGATCGAAGTTGAACAGTTAGATTCCCTTGATTTAGATGATATCGAGTAATTGAGCTAAGTCGTTGGTTAAAACGGAGGTCAGAGCACTTTTCGACCAGTTGCTGACCCGGACTTGCTATCGTATCGACTGGAAACCTACTTTACGCTGAGGATTTTGCTATGCCCCGTGCCGTCATGGAAACCGATCAAGGCACTATCAACCTGGAGCTTTTTGACAAGGAGGCCCCTAATACAGTGGCTAATTTCGTCAAGCTCTCTAAGGACGGGTTTTACGATGGCCTCAAGTTCCATCGGGTCATCCCCAACTTTATGATTCAAGGGGGTTGCCCCAAGGGTACTGGGACTGGGGGACCGGGCTACCAGATCAAATGCGAAATCAATCCCAATAAGCATTTGGCAGGTACCTTATCTATGGCTCACGCCGGTAAAGATACGGGAGGAAGTCAGTTTTTTATATGCCACGGTCCTCAACGTCACTTGGATGGTGTACATACGGTCTTTGGCCAAACCCAAGATATGGATGTAGTGAACGCCATTCGTCAAGGGGACAAGATCAAGTCGGTCACCATTGAGGACTAATGGCTGAATACCAACCGTCGTTGCTTTCACAGCAAGACTTGCGGGCGGCAGAGGTGTCGTGGGCCTATAACCAGGGCCTAGAACGCCAGACGCCGCTCAATGAGTCAGCATTGCAGGGTTGGAAGCAGCAAATTCAAGCCTTTCAAGGCAAGGTCATCGCTGCCCCGAGCAACCACCAGGGATCGCTCTTTGATGTTGGAGATACCGCGTCTCCAGCGGATCTGATCGATCCCTTTGGTTTGCCGCCACGTAACGCTGAGTTTTGGCGTGAGCAATTTCATGAAGCGGGAGACGCCGCCCTCTATTTTGTGGTGGATCAAGCGGCAGATCTCTTGCTGTACGTGGGGGAAACTGTTAAGGCCAATCAGCGCTGGAAGGGGACCCACGATTGCAAACGTTACATCCTCAGCTATGTTGAAGCCCATCGCGCCCATGACCTGCCAGTAGAGGTCAATATTGGCTTTTGGCCCCATGCCCCGGTCGAGCGTCGAGCCCGACAAACATTGGAGTCTGAACTGATTTACAAGTGGCGATCGCCCTTTAATAAACAAAACTGGCGGTTTTGGGGCACCCCATTTGTGGGCCAGTCGTTATCTGAGGCCTGATGGGAGCTGTGATCTTGCTATGACACTATCTTCTCCCGTTGATCAGTTGCGATCGCTGTTTGAGACCGCGGTCAGAACCGCCCAGCCCGAGCACCGCATTCCCGACTTTTTACCTACCCCGCCCATCGGCAAAACGGTGGTGGTGGGCGCGGGCAAATCTGCAGCGGCAATGGCCCGAGCCGTTGAGCAGGCTTGGCCCACTGATCTGAGCGGTGTGGTGGTTACTCGCTATGGCCACGGTGCCCCGACCCAGCAGATTGAAGTCCTAGAAGCCGCCCATCCTGTGCCTGATAGCCAGGGCATGGCCGCTGCGGAACGGATTTTGCAAACGGTTGCGCCTCTGGGACCCGATGATCTAGTCATTTGCCTGATTTCAGGGGGGGGATCGGCCCTGCTCACCTTGCCGCCTGAAGGCATGACGCTGGATCTGTTGGCCGGTATCAACCGCCAACTGCTCAGGTGTGGGGCTGATATCACCGAAATGAACACGGTGCGCAAGAACTTGTCGCGCTCTTCTGGCGGTCGGTTGGCGGCAGCAGCCTATCCCGCTCAGGTGGTCTCGCTGATCATTTCGGATGTGCCAGGAGATGACCTGCGGGCGATCGCCTCTGGCCCCACCGTTGGCGATACCGCCACCGCCGCTGATGCCCAGGGCATTTTGCAGCGCTACAACATTGATGTGTCGCCTGTGGTTTTGGATTATCTGGGCAAAGACCCAAACCCAGTGATTCGTCCCGATGATAATCGCCTCAGCACCACTCAAAGCCACCTAATTGCCACCCCCCAGCAATCACTGGAAGCCGCTGCTGAACTCGCTCAGGCTCAAGGCTATACCCCCTTTATTTTGGGCAATGCCATTGAGGGCGAGGCCCAGCAAGTCGGTATCGTCCATGCCGGTATTGCTCGCCAGGTGGTCAATCATAATCAGCCCATCGCCCCGCCCTGCGTGATCCTGTCCGGGGGAGAAACCACCGTCACCGTTACCGGTGAAGCGGGTAAAGGGGGACGCAACAGCGAGTTCTTGCTTTCCCTCGCCATTGCACTAAATAGTTTGGACAAGGTGTGGGCGATCGCGTGCGATACCGATGGTATTGATGGCAGTGAGACCAATGCAGGCGCAGTGATCACCCCTGATAGCCTGGCCCAAGCCAGACAGCAGGGGCTCAGTGCCGCCGATTATTTACATCGCCACGACAGCTATAGTTTCTTCGCCGGTATCAATGCTCTGGTGGAAACTGGCCCGACCCTTACCAACGTCAACGACTTTCGCGCCATCTTGATCGAACCGTGACGGGACGTGCCCAAAATTCAGTCCCTTGGTTGGCCCTCGTGATCGGCAATACCCGACTCCATTGGGCCGCATTTGATGGCGACCATCTGTGCGCAACTTGGCATACGAGCCATCTCACCTCACAGCAAGTCGCGCCACTGCTTGCCAACTTGGGCGATCAACAGCAGTGGATTGCGCTGGGGGTGACGCCGCCGCGCTTGCCCAATGCGACTCCACTTTATTTAGCCTCGGTGGTGGGGGCACAAGCTGAGCTGTGGCAAGACTATCCTCACCTGCACACCGTTGCCTTAGAGCGCCTGCCCCTCCGTAATCTGTACTCGACCCTCGGCATCGATCGCGCCCTTAACCTTTTGGGGGCGGGAGATCGTTATGGCTGGCCTGTGCTGGTGGTGGATGGTGGCACTGCATTGACCTTTACGGCAGGGGATGATCAGACTCTGATCGGCGGTGCAATTTTGCCCGGTATGGGGTTACAGTTCAAAGCCTTGGGTACGGAAACCGCCGAACTGCCTGATGTTCACTTGGCCGGTGCCGAACCACCCCGTTGGGCGGATAGTACCGCTGATGCTATCCGTAGTGGCGTGTTCTGGGGGCAGCGGGCAGCGGTGCTAGATGCGGCGATGACTTGGTGGCAGGAGTATCCCCAGGGAAATGTGGTGATTACGGGAGGCGATGGACCTCAAATTTATGCAAGTCTGGAGACGCTCTCAAGCAAGGCTAATCTTCATCACGATCCTGAATTAGCATTCTTAGGAATCAAAGCTTATCGGCGAGGCGCTTTAGGAGAGATTGACCTGGCACCTCAATGAATTGAAATGTGACGCCTGCAAGGACTAGCCCTCTTTCGATGCATTCAAGACACATTTGCGAGACCTACAGCCCTGAAAACCTCTTAGATAAAGCTGAACTTGAGCTACCTGATACCCAAGCAGAACGTTAATCCCACAGACCACGGGGGCCACCTGCAAAATAGACGTAGTCAATGTGTACCCATCCCAATCTTCCCGTGATTGGTGCTTGAACCTTGAGCCAAGTATCACACTGGGTGCTAAATGCTTGTGCAACAACGTCTACATAGTCTTCTGGTTCCTTCAGCATTAATACTTCATGCTCTGTTCCTGGTCCACTACGGGCATTAATTGAACTGTTAATATCTTCGGCGTAAATATAGGCTGGTTCCGGGTCTCGATAAGCGTACTCAACCCCAACTGGCACATCATCATATGCAGTAGGACAAGTCTGAATAGTTTGTGCTTGCAAATTGTTAGGCACCATGGCTGACAGTACAGCGAGAGTAGAGACAGCCAATAGTGACCTGATTTTCATGATTGTGGATAAATTCTTGCAGTTACAGAATGCCCATGCCTATTTCAAAGAAGCCTAGACTATTTTCGATTACTGACTTAAAGCCCGCAAAAACTGTTGCAGTTCGCCAAGAAATCCCGGTTTGCGAGGTTTCTTCGGCACACCACTAACCTGCCCTGCATCCTCACTGCTCTCCCCCTCAAACAGCTTGGCGATCGCCTCCCCTGAAGGCTTAGTCGGAAACTCTGCCATCAGTTCATAATTGTCATCACCCGTCTCGCCCCACACCTGCCAAGGACCGGGATAAGACCGCAGGATCGTTGCCCCTTCCAAAGGTTTCAGGTAATAGCAGGACTCTAACGTACTGACAAAGCGCTCCCGCAGTTGTCGGGCGGTATAGCCAATCCCGACAATGGCGATGTCTTCGAGCTGGGGATTCAGCATGATCACCGACTGCCCCACAGCCTCATTGCAGAATGCTTCCACCTCCTGCACTTCGACCGCAGAGGGTTCAATGCTCAAAAACGCTTCATCATCGGGCTCAATTCGGCCCTTCGCTTCATTAATGCCGCGAATACTAAAGTCAGGGTTGCCCCAGTCTCGCTTGGCTAATGCCGCCGCCCCAGCATCGGGAAAATAGACCTTAAACTGCAGGCCCATTTCTTCTAGCAGCGGGTAAAACGCCTGGGCCACCGGCATGATTTTCAGCTCTGGAATGCAGATCTCCACCAGGATGCGAGGTACCCCTGCGGCCAGGGCAGCGGTGGTGGCAGTCTTTGCCTGGGAGATCGCTGCTTCGAGGCTACGGGGCACTCCTGTTTGGGAGCCATCGGATAGAGGCACGTCAGTCATGGGCTAACCCATCCTAAATCTGCACAGTAACCGGCTGGGGTAACGTTCGCTCTAAGACTTGGCGCAGCACCAAGGCCGTCCAGTCCATATCGGCGACTGTGGTGTCGCGCCCGAGCGTTAGCCGAATGCCGCATTTGGCGGCGCGATCGCTGTACCCCATGGCCTTCAAAATTGGGCTGGGACTTAGCTTACCACTGTGACAAGCAGAGCCTGCGCTAATGCCAATTCCGGCTAAATTCATCTGGCGCACCAGGGTTTTACCGGTGACGGTGTCGCCATCGGCAGCGAGACAAAAGCTGGCGTGGTGGGGCAGGCGCTGACGCCGATCGCCCGTCACGGCCAACCCGCCGTAGTCATCCAATTGTTCAAAAAGGCGATCGCGCAGTTGCATCAGCCGTAGGGTCTCGGTCGGCAACTCTTGGGCCGCGAGGGCCGCCGCCACGCCAAACCCGGCAATGGCTGGTAGCGCTGGCGTGCCAGAACGAAGCCCCAACTCCTGGCCGCCTCCCCCGAGCAGGGGCATAATGTTTGTGCCGGGGTGAATGTACAGCGCCCCCGCCCCCTGAGGACCATAGAGCTTGTGGCTCGATAGGGAGAGCAAGTCCACCGGCAGGGTTTGCACGTCAATGGGCAGTCGCCCCGCCACCTGCACCGCATCGGTATGGAAGAGCACCCCATGGCCACGGGCGATTGCCCCCAGTTCGGCAATGGGCTGTAGGGTACCCACCTCACTTTGGCCGTAGATGACCGACACCAATACTGTTTCTGGGGTCAGGGCCGCTTGTAAATCCTCGGGATCAACCCGCCCCAAACCATCCACCGGCAGACGGGTGACCCGCCACCCCTGATCGGCTAAGCGGCGCGCGGGCTCTGCGATCGCCGAATGTTCCACGCTGGAAATAATCACGTGGCGGGGCTGATGGTAGCGCTGGGTCACCCCCCAAATCGCCAAGTTGTCGGCCTCTGTTCCACCCGCAGTGACGACAATCGCTTCCATGGCAGCATTGATGAGCGCGTCCACCTGGGCACGGGCCTGCTCTAACACCGTGGCGGAACGGTTACCCCATTGGTGCAAGCTAGCCTGATTGCCCCAGTGGTCACTCATGGCCTGCTGCATGGCGGCGATCGCCTCTGGACGTGGCGGTGTGGTGGCGCTGTAGTCCAGGTAAATCTGCATGGGGTAAAACGAGACAAGAACTTCCTGATCCTAGCAGGGGAATTCCAACCACTTAGCCTTACTGTAGGGTGCAACCCGATGGATGCTAAGGGGCCTTGGAGTTAGGCTGTGGGGAAATCCTTGACATTATTCATCGGTAAACGCACCAGGAATGTCGCCCCTTGCCCTGGCTCTGACTGTACTGTCAGGGTGCCGCTGTGCCTGTCAGTGATGATTTGATAGCTGATCGAGAGACCTAATACGGTGCCCTTGCCAATCGGTTTAGCCGTGAAGAACGGATTGAATAGGCGATCGCGCGTTGCGGCATCCATACCCAAACCATTGTCTTCAATGCTAATTTCAATGGCTTCGGTTCTTCCTTGCTGAATAACCCGCGTGCGAACGTGGATCATGCTGGGATGTTGTTTCATTTGGTCAAAGGTGCGGCTTTGATCTCGCTCTTCTAAGAGGATATTTGGAAACACGTAGAGCGTCTAAATCGTCACGCTAACCTGCGTAACATGACACGGATCATGGCGATGTAGATGAGTGCTTCAGAGGATTCAGGTAAGCGCTCATAATCAACATTGAGCCGTCGAC
>JBHJIP010000107.1:0-2319 GCA_050043365.1 Leptolyngbyaceae cyanobacterium | reverse complement strand
CTGACTGATGCTGGCCGCAATACCCACTAAGGGAAACATCAACCCTGCCTCCGGTTGCCTTTGAAACCATCTTCGCTCTGATGCGATGGCTAACCAATTTACTTTGCATATTTTCTACGCGCAGAGTTTGCCAAGTCGTGTCTATATTTCCAGGCGCTTGGCGATCAGCTCTACATGCCCTTGTATCGGGCCTACAACACCGCTGCAACAATCCAGCCCCAACGCCCAGAACTGGGCATTTTCCATCGCTGCTTACCCCTCAGCTCAGCGATCGCCCAGGCCGTCTTTGAGCGAGTCTTGACGGCCTTTCCCAGTCACCATTGCTACGGCGGAGCCCTATCATCTGAGCGGGTCAAGGCGTCTAGCATTCGCGATGTGGAAATGTTTCAGGCTTATCTTTGGGTCTGCCTATTAGAGGGGGACTTTCATGCCCTGCGGCAAGAGCTATTTCCCCTATGCGCCATGATCTACCCAATTTTGAATGTGCGTTGGGAGCTGGTGCGCTACATGCTGCTGCTGCTGGGCCACGAGATGGGGCGCTATCTAGAACCCGCCCAATGGAAGATCTGCCGCAGTCATCTCAGCACCTTCCAAGAGATCTGCGCAGGGGATCGGTTTTACGCTCAGCCCAAACTGGCCTAAGACTGTGAAAATTCTCTGACCACCAGGGAAACGGGTGATTTCGGTTTGCACGGAGCAGGGTCCCACGAGGTTTCGTGATCGGCACTACGGCGATTGAGCCCTTCTGCAGGGTTTAATCACGGCTAAGGAATATCAATCAGCTCAAAGATGTTTAAAAAAATTGGTTTAGCAATCGCGATCGCCCTTTGCCTGGTCGGGCTGGCAGCCACCCGCACCCAAGCCGAAATTGTCGATGAGGCGGTGGTGTATACCGTGGCTGGGCAACCCTACGAGGGCTATTTCGTCCGCAATGAAGGCTTTGGGGACGAGCAGCCGATTGCGCTGCTGGTGCATGACTGGAATGGTTTAGGCGATTACGAAAAGCGCCGCGCTCAGATGCTGGCAGAGCAGGGCTATGCTGCTTTTGCTGTAGACCTTTATGGTCAGGGCGTACGCCCTACAAACGTCGAGGAATCTCGGGCTGAAAGCGGCAAGCTCTACCAAGATCGCGATGCCCTGCGGGAGCGGCTGTTTGCCAGCTTGGCTACAGCCCAGACCCTAATTGGGGTTGATCCTGAGCGGGTGGCGATTTTGGGCTACTGTTTTGGCGGCGCTGCTGTGCTGGAATTTGCCCGCGCTGGCGCTGACCTGGATGGCTTTGTCAGCTTCCATGGCGGCTTAGGCACTCCCGAAGGGCAGGACTACAGTGAAGCCACTGGACCGATTTTGATTCTCCATGGAGCGGACGACCCGGTGGCCCCCATGACGCAGGTGGCAGAGCTTGCGGATACGCTGACTGCAGCGGGGGTGGAATTCGATATGGAAATCTACGGCGGTGCCCGTCACTCCTTCACGGTTTGGTCCGCCGATCGCGACAGCTCTCGCTACGATGCCCAGGCGGATGTGAAATCCTGGCGGGCGCTACTGCAGTTCTTAGATGAGAGACTCCGCTAAAAGGACTATTGCCAGGGTTTTGGGTTCCAATCCTCACCCGGCTTGGGGGCCGGGTGCTGCCTCAATAGTGGGGCCATAGACCATTGACCCCATGGTTCCAATCCTCACCCGGCTTGGGGGCCGGGTGCTGCGGAACGGCAGGAAGCCCAGCGCCAAGCCGCCAGAGTTCCAATCCTCACCCGGCTTGGGGGCCGGGTGCTGCCACGGGCACGGCCCGCATTTGGGACAACTTGGGGGTTCCAATCCTCACCCGGCTTGGGGGCCGGGTGCTGCGGGGCGTCTTTAGCCTCGACCCCAGCAACGACTGGTTCCAATCCTCACCCGGCTTGGGGGCCGATTGCTGCCTGGTTGGCCACCGCCTCAATGGGCAGTGCCGTGTTCCAATCCTCACCCGGCTTGGGGGCCGGGTGCTGCGGGTGACTTGATGCACACCAGCTTGGCGTTCTCAGGTTCCAATCCTCACCCGGCTTGGAGGCCGGGTGCTGCCCACCACACCGAGACATTGGCCGATGCCATGGTTGTTCCAATCCTCACCCGGCTTGGGGGCCGGGTGCTGCGCGCTGTAGGTGGCGGGTAGCGTACCGGTGAGAGTGTTCCAATCCTCACACGACTTGGCAAACTCTGCGCGTAGAAAATATGCAAAGTAAATTGGTTAGCCATCGCATCAGAGCGAAGATGGTTTCAAAGGCAACCGGAGGCAGGGTTGATGTTTCCCTTAGTGGGTATTGCGGCCAGCATCAGTCA
>JBHJIP010000106.1:0-9060 GCA_050043365.1 Leptolyngbyaceae cyanobacterium | reverse complement strand
CCGTTTCTACTGGGGACATTTGGCTGCCCCCAGCCCCCCTCCACCAGGACGCACCGCCGTCCTGGACCTCGCGGAAGGTGTCACTAGAATGGCCTTTGTAACGATCGTTTCGTACAGATTTAGTCATGGTGTTTCGACATTATCGCGATGTTTAGAGTCACGAGAAAATGAACGCGTCATCCATATGGCTCTGGGGGAAGGTGAAATGTAGGGGCAGGTCTTGTGCCTGCCCTATCCGCCTAGCCGTTTCCTAACCTTTGCCCAGGTGCGCTGTAGACGCAGGCGGGTGAGGCGGGTGGCAGATAGGTCAGGGATGTCGCTGGGGTGATGCGCCGCATGGTCAAAGAAGTGATTGATTTCATTCAGAATCTGACGGAGTCGGGGCAGGACCTTATCGCGGCGATAGGGTTCAAAGAAGCTTTCTGGCAGTCGCACCGGATGGGGATTGGCTACGGCAGCTAAGATGCGCTCTACGTCGTAGGTCGTAGAATAGATGCCGATTTTTTGGCAATTAAAGCCCGGATCTAAATAATCGGCCAGGGCACTGTTGAGGCTAGAAAAGACTTGGCAACCGCAGGCCATCGCTTCCATGGGGGGCAATCCGAAGCCTTCGGTAAGGCGGTACTGCGCCCAATATTCGGCAGAGTCGTAGAGATACACCTTGGCTCGGTTGAACAGTTCCCCCAAATCTTCCACAAAGTGATCTAGCAGCACCACATTGCAGCGCTTCTGCAAGGCCGGAACCAGTTGTTTGAGCATGTATTCCGATGACTTGCGGGCCTGCACCAACACGTCAATGTCGCGGGACAGTTGGCGATCTCCAAATTCCTCCCCAATCACATTGGGCAAATGGTAAAGGGCACCGTTAGCACAGCGCTGGCCCCAATAGCCGAGGGTATTACGGCTGACGGTGAGGATGGGCACCGAAGCCGGGATACGGAAGCCATAACCGGCACTGTGGGCGTGGTAAACCACCGCTTCTCCCTTTAGCTTGGCCAGTTGCCTCGGCACCTGAAAGCCCCAACTGACCACAAAAATGCGATCGCCCGGTGTTTTCAGCGCATCTGCCAAAAACAGGGTATCCGGCTCTCGCTGCTGGTAGGTGACCACCTCAGCGGGACAGATCTCCTGGGCCAAGGCCAGGGTATTTAGCTCAGCAGACAGGCCCCCGCAGCGGTACTTACCGCTGGTGCCGGGAACTAAGAAGTAAAGGGTTCGCATCACTGATGCCCCAAGAACAGAGACTGCTCATCACTGCTCCGACCGTGTCGTAAGCATGAGACATCCTCAACAACCAGAAGATCCCCCCCTGCCCCCTTTACTGGATTACCGCTTATACATAAGTCATCTACCTTGCTGAAAGAGATCGGTAGACCCCCTCTAACTCCCCCTTGGTAAGGGGGAGAACTAGGTTTCCCCCCTTGGCAAGGGGGGAATAAGGGGGGTAATTCAGGATTCTGAACCTCAGCCTGAGATGTGTATGAACGGCAGCTTATTAAGGGGAGTGGCGATAGCCGGGGGGATCTTGCAACCCATTCAGGTCTTGTCACAGGCCTATCGTCCACCCACCGTGATCGCATCCACCTTCAGGTGAGGCTGACCGACCGTAACGTAGACGCTGCCGCTAATAGAGCCGCAGAAGCCAGGGGCAAGACTGAGATCGTTAGAGCACATGGAAATGCGCTGCATCACCTCTTGGGCTTCCCCAATTAGGGTCGCGCCTTTCAGGGGCTTGGTGATCTGGCCATTTTCAATCAGATAGGCTTCATCCACCCCGAAGTTAAACTGCCCGGTCGCACCGACACTACCGCCACCCATCTTCTTGCAGTAAATGCCCTTCTCAATGGAGTCGAAAATCTCTTGAGTAGAGAAGTCACCTTCAGCAATGTAGGTGTTGCGCATCCGGGAGGCGGCGGCGTAGGTGTAGCCTTGGCGACGACCGCTACCGGTGCGGGGATGGCCGGTGCGCATGGAGCCAGCGCGATCGCTGAGGAAGTTCTTCAACACACCGTTCTCGATCAGCAGAGTGCGCTGGGTGGGCATACCCTCGTCATCCATGTCGATGGTGCCGAAGGCGTCAGTGGCGCGGCCCTCATCCCAAGCAGTCAGGTTTTCGTGGGCGATTTTCTCCCCTTTCTTTTCCATAAAGGGGGTGGTGCCCCGCTCAATTTGAGTGGTCTCTAATAGGTGACCGCAAGCCTCGTGGAAGATCACGCCGCCAAAGTGGTTGGCCATAACGATGGGGTAGGTGCCCGATTCCACATAGTCGGCGTAGAGCATCTTGCCTGCCGACTCGGATACTTCTTGGGCGGTGGTGCCGTAGTCCCAGGTACGCAGGAAGCCTGGGTCGCTGGTGTCGCCGAGGCGTTGACCAATGGAGGAGCGGTGGTCGCCATCGGCGCAGAGCAGGTTGCTGCCCACGGACTGGGTGAGGCGAATGTCGCGGGCAAAGGTGCCGTCACTAGCGGCGACCAAAATCTCTTGCCAATCGCGGAAGTAGGCGGAGCGACGGGCCTGAACGTGGCTGGCGGCTTTTGAAATCGCCCCGTTTGCAGACAGCAAAATATCGCCCATCTCTTGCATGGAGCTGCACTGGCCCAACCAGGCATCTTTGCCTTTGACAGAGGCATAGTCGCGGAACAGCTCTAGGTTCAGCTCCGATAAATGAGAGGTGGGGCTAGGGAGCAGCAGACCCATGATCGCCAGCCCTTTCTCCATGGCGGCTTTCAGCCCTTGGAAGGTGAGGTCGTTGGTGCTCACATAGCAGTCGGCTTTGCCTTTAAAGACGCGTACCCCAGCGCCAGCGACGATGCGGGGGGAGATGCTGGTGATGGCGTCGTCTTCAGCCAAACAACTTATATATTGGTTGCGCTCTAGGAAATATTCGATCAGATCCGCCCCTGCGGCCCGCCCTAACCCCAGCAGGATTGAAAGGGGTTCCCGCCAGGACTCATCGAAGCGATCGCCCGTGGACTGATAGGACAGGGAGGGGATTTCTTCGGCACGGAACAACCGACCAGGAACGAGGGTGGCAGTCATAGGAGAGACGGTTTCTGATAGGTAAAGATGCATTTCAGTCTAACAAACCCCCCGTGGCGCATTGGGCGTTTCGGACCCTTAACGCTAAATCATCGGGTTATGATCTGGGAAAAGCAATTTTGCATTCATGACAGCGAATTCCCCCGAACAGTCCGCCGAGCAGCCCGATGACGCCCGCCCTTCCTTAGGAACCCAACTGCGCAATCTGTTGGTGGTCACGGTTGCGATCGCCCTCTCTGTGCTGGTGGTACTAGGGTTACGGGCGCAAACCCCGACGGCTTCTTTAGAAAGCCTCGCGGCAGAGGCCGTTCCCATGGAGCAGGCACTGACCAACGGCAAGCCTTCTTTGGTCGAGTTCTACGCCAACTGGTGTACCTCTTGCCAAGCCATGGCGGGGGATATGGCGGCGCTGCGAGACACCTACGGGGACCGGGTCAACTTTGTGATGCTGAATGAGGATAACAATAAGTGGCTACCCGAGATGCTCCATTACCGCGTGGATGGCATTCCCCACTTTGTCTATCTAAATGACAGTAGCGAGACGGTGGCGGTGGCCATTGGGGAGCAACCCCGCACCATTTTGGCGGGCAATTTAGAGGCGTTGCTCAACCAGAACCCCCTACCCCATGCTGATCACACCGGAGAAACCTCCGACCTAGAGGCCCAGCCCTCGGGGGCAGATCGCAGCGATAACCCTCGCAGCCATGGAGCCCAAGCCTCTAGCTAATGCGGGGTTGACAATGCGCAGAAGATCCAATCCTTTGCACCTTCAGTACCCCTGCTTTGACATTCGGACGAAGCATATATAGCGCTGGCCACTTTGCTTAGGACACCTAGGATTGCTCTGAGCTTTAGCGCATAAGCAAAGTGGGTCGCAGTCTTGTCCTAACCGGACTGGCGACTGCTATACCCCACCCTTCCGGGTCGAGAACATGGTCTAATACTGGACATGTCTTAATTCGGAGCGTTGACCTATGGCTGGTGCCGTAAGCTATGTGATTTTGTTAGGGGGCTTTATCGGAACAGCCCTAGTGCTTTACTTTGGGCTGCGGGCCGTCAAGTTAATTTAGGGTCACGCACCCAGAGGGCTAAACCACCCCCGCGTCCCCGCGCTGCAATGCCTTGCTCCGTTGCCCAGAAATAGGTAAAGAATGCCTGATCTTTGAGGGTCTCGGTCTGGAAAGCAGCGCTGCGGGCCGCCCCGCCCCGCAGCTCCCCGCTGTAAAGGCGTAGCCCACCCAAACGAATTTCTAACTGGGTAAAGTCGAAGGCCAAACTGTTGGTCTGAGGCCAAAATCGGGTCGGTCCCGTAAGCTGCAGCCGCAATGCGCCAAGGGTAACGCTATTTTCCACGGTTCCAATGCCTGCTGTACCGTCGGTCGCTTCATATTTAAGCCGAATCCCTACAAATTTCGGCAAAAACCGCCCTGCCCCCAATACGGTGCCCGCCCGCTGACGGGTTTTGACCGTACCGGTAATAAATCCCAGCCGCCAAGTCCCGAGCAGTTGCTCATAGCTGAGGCGCTTTTCTTTTTTGGCCTGCTTTTCCATCGCGAGCAGGGCATCGACAACGGTTGGAGCCGCTGGAGCCTTTCCTTGTCCCTGCACAAACGCCAGCGCCTCAGTTAAGCCAGAGTCATGCATGTTGAGAACTTCAGTAGAAGGGGTAGCCATGGCAAACAATGATTCAGGCGGGGGTTCCGACGAAGGAGCTGGGCTGCTTTAAGGCCTGAATGAGCTGCTTGCGGTAAACCTGGGCTGAAACGTTATAGGCCCCAAATCGCTCCAGGTGAGGATTCATGATTTGAGCATCAAACAGGGTGAACTGCTGCGATCGCAACCATTCCACCAATTTCACCATGGCCACCTTTGACCCTTCTGGAATGGCATAAAACATTGATTCCCCAATGAAGGCCCCGCCAAGGGCAATCCCTAAAATACCGCCTGCCAGGGTATCTCCCTGCCAGGTTTCAAAACTGTGGGCACAACCAGCCTGATGCAACTCCCAGTAAATCGTCTTCAGATCTTCAGAAATCCAGGTGGAGTCGCGCTCGGCGCAGCCTGCAACCACCCCCAAAAAGTCCTGGTCGATGGCCGTGGTAAATCGCTGCTGATTCAGCACTCGCCGCAGCGATTTGGGGTAGCGAAATCGCTCATCTAGGGGAATTAAAGTGCGTTCTCGGCTGGAATACCAACCTAACTTTTCGCCACCCTCATCCGCCATCAAGAAATAGCCCTTGGCATATCCCTCAATAATGGCGGCGGTATCGTACTGCAATGAACTCAAGACAAGCGACTTCCGTTAGGGGTAGTAGCGGGCTGGTCTTTCAACCATCGTTCTGCAGCTCTGCATAAGCGGCATAAACTCCCTGCACGTTATACCAATTTAGAAAAATCCGAGCAATTTCCTGAGCGAGCTGGGGTTTGCCTTGGTTAACGATCCATTCCAGTAACGGCGTCATGGTCTTTTCGTTAAGCCGTCCCCCTAGGGTCAGGAGCCCCCACAGCAGCCTGTGGAGCCAGGTCATCTGGATCATCATCCGCACATTCCAGGAGGGATGCTTTTGGTAAAACACGACCCCCATCCGCCCCCGCTGGATTTCCTTCTCGATCAAACTGGGAATTTCATCCACAGAGAAGGGCGCATGCCAGTGATAGCCGATTGCAGCGGCACATTTCACCACGGTCAAACCCATGTTTTTGAGCCGCACCCCCATCTCTAGATCTTCCCATCCATATTGGGTGAACTGGGTGTCGAACAGGCCCGCATCTACGAGCCAGTGCTTGGCGATCGCCACATTATTGGTTTCAAAAAACGCCGCTGAAAAGTCAGTCACCTTCAACTTGGCATCCATCGGAGCCTCAAAGTCGCAGGTATTGATTAGTTGCCCATAGGTGAAAACTTTATCGTTACCTTGCTGCGCTGCCTTGTGCAGACCGAGGCCATGCTGGTTAAGGCAATCAGGCAGCACAAACACATCACTATCGATGAAAACAATCACGTCGCCCTGGGCAGACGTCACCCCCAGATTGCGGGCCTCAGCGATGCCCTTGTGGGCCTGTTGCACCACCCGCACATGGGGAAACCGGTCTGGGTTTTCCTGCAGCCACTCCACCGTCCCGTCAGTGGAGCCATCATCTACCACCACCAGCTCGTAGCGCTGAATCGGGCTATCTGCCGTGAAGACCTGAGCCTCTAAAGCCCGCAAACACTTTTCGAGCACAGGTTTGCGGTTATAGGTGGGAATGACAACGCTAAAAAACACGCAGTATGTCCAAGCAGCTCCCTGATCCTACTGCACAGCGCGGGGACACAGCCCCTACTCGCTCAATCCTGAAGGGTAGGCGTCGTACCCCTAGCAAGTTCCATAGGACCGCTATCATAGCCCTATCAGCAGCCTTGAAACGGCACCGGCATTATGACAATTGCCAGATCCCCGCGTCCGCCCCAACCCATGACCATAGAGGCCTATCTCGCCTATGACGATGGTACTGATACCCGTTATGAGTTGGTGGATGGAGTTCTTGTAGAAATGGGTGCTGAAAGTGAAATTAATGTGCTGATATCAGGATTCCTCGTTTCCGTTTTTCTGAGATTTTTACCCCATTACTGCATTCGCCGGGGCACAGAAATTGTGGTCTCTGGCAAAGCTGCCAACACCCGCTATCCCGATTTGATGCTTTTAACTGAAGCGGGAGTGAAGGCATTATCAAGGCAAAGACGATCGCTGATCACGTTGGACATGCCTGCTCCTCGGCTGGTGGTGGAAGTGGTTTCCAGCAGTGATACCGATAAAGTCTCCCGCGATCGCGACTACATCGAAAAGCGTCAAGAATACGCCCAACGCAGCATTCCTGAATATTGGATTGTTGACCCCATTGCAGCTGAAGTCTGGATATTGACCTTGGTTGGTGAGACCTATCAAGAGCGACGGTTTATTGGCGCAGACCAACTGCTGTCCAGGCATTTTGAAGCACTAGACCTGACCGTAGAACAACTGCTGCAGGCAGGATTGTAAACACCTTTGGGGCAGGCACAAGACACTGCCCCTACAGTACAACAACGCTTTCGGTCTTTAGTTCTCCAGCCCCTGTCGTCTTACCATTCGCATTCAAGACCCAGCCCATATTCCCTTTTCGGGGGGGTTGGGGGAGTTAGGCCCCCATATCAGGGGGCTTGGGGGCCAGCTCCCAATTCTGCCTTCCGGTTCTTTTGTCATCACCTCCAACTAGACAAGGTGACCAACGGGCAGGCAGTCATACCCCAGTTCCATAGGACCGTTATCATAGCCCTATCAGTAGCCTTAAAACGGCACCGGCATTATGACAATTGCCAAATCTAAGCCTCTCGACCAGCCGATGACCCTAGAGGCCTATCTAGACTACAACGATGGCACCGATACCCGTTATGAGTTGGTGGATGGAGTTCTAGTTGAGATGCCCACAGAGAGCCCGCTCAACAATACAATCGCCCTCTTCTTGATTAGTACTTTCCTGAGCTTAGGCATTCCCTACTACTGTCTGGCAACTCACCATCAGATTCAGGTGCAGTCTGTAAAAACCACGGCACGAGAGCCCGACTTGATTCTACATACGGAGGCATCGGCAGCAGCTATTCTCGAAGACGGTAAATTACTGCGGCTGGATCAGCCCGCCCCTCAGTTGGTCGTAGAGGTCGTGTCGAGTAGCGACACCGATAAAACATCCCGCGATCGCGACTACATCGAAAAACGTCAAGAGTATGCCCAACGCGGCATTCCTGAATATTGGATTATTGACCCGATCGCTGCCGAAGTCTGGATATTGTCCCTGGCAGGCGAGACCTATCAAGCGCAACGGTTTGTTGGCCCCGACCCATTGCTGTCCAAACATTTCAAAGGGTTAGACCTAACCGCAGACAGGCTGCTAAAGGCAGGATTGTAAATGCCTTTGGGGCAGGCACAAGGCACTGCCCCTACAGTGCAAAACAATTCTGGTCTTTCCCTACTCGACCCTGACGTCTTACCGTTCGCATTAAAGACCCAACCCATATTCCCTTTTCGGGGGGCATGGGGGAGATCGGACCCCACATTAGGGGGTTTGGGGGCCAGCCCCCAATTCCGACTTCCGGTAAATTCAGTAGACACGCAACCCAGCCGCCTAAAATTCCGCCTGCGTAATCAAAACATGATTCGCCTGCTCTCTCACCCGCCCCAACCAAGCCCGAATCTGTGGATAATTCTCCAAACTGAAATTCCCCTCCTCCGCCACATGGGTATAGGCATAGAGGGCAATATCCGCGATCGTGTAGCGGTCTTCCACCAAAAACGGATGATCCGCCAAACGATCTTCCATAACCTGTAGCGCCGCATACCCAGGCGCTTGCTTGTCCGCCAACGCCTGCTGCTTCTCCATCCCCATGCCGTGGGTCAACCAAAACCGGGATGTCGCAATATTCGGCTCATGGCTGTACTGCTCAAAAAATAGCCACTGCAGTACTCGGGCCTTGGCGAGGCGATCCGTAGGCAAAAAGTCCGTCCCCTCACTCAGGTACATCAAGATCGCATTCGACTCAGACAGATACACTCCCGACTCCAGCTCTAATAACGGAATCCGACCATTGGCGTTCTTGGCCAGAAATTCGGGCGTGCGGGTTTCCCCTTTCATAATGTCCAATAGGGTCAACTCAAACGGCATCCCCAACTGGGTTAGTAGTAAACGCACCTTATAGCCATTGCCAGAGGGCAAAAAATCATACAGACGATACATGGCACCTTAGGAGGAAGGACGAATTACAATCCGTCTTGGGCATCAAAATAGTACCGATATATTATTGAAAGCGCGCTGGTCGAAGCCCGGTCCTTACGGGCCATCGCAACCTTGTCTCCACGCCTTCACGCCTCTACACTCCCACCCCCATACTCCATGACCATTGACCGAAAGTCCTCGCCGCCGTCCCAGCGCCCCAACCAAGTCGAGCTGATTAACGCCCACTATCGCAAGCTCACCGAAGGCCAAACAAAAGTGGCCATTATTGCCGGG
>JBHJIP010000105.1:0-12467 GCA_050043365.1 Leptolyngbyaceae cyanobacterium | reverse complement strand
GCAGCAGGCCGCACCGGGCAGATGCCCCGCAGGCCAGAGGGTGAGGGTGAGATCGGGAGCAATGTCGGTGGCCTGCCGCCAAGCCAAAGGCTGGCAAAACTCGGGGAGTTCTGAAGGGTCGAACTGGGGCCAGTTTAGAGGCAGCAGGGTGGGCGTCGCGGGGCTAGCATAGATGGGGACCTGCGGCCAGCGATCGTGAAAGCCGAGCAGGCCCCTAGCGTGATCGGGATGGGCGTGGCTGCAAATCACCAGGTCAGCGGGGGGCTGTTCCGCCACCTCCCCAACCAAAGTTTCTAACTGTGCCAGCCCGCAATCTAGCAACACTCGATGGGGGCCAATCTGCAACTGCAGACAGACCCCCTCTTCACCATGGCCAACGCCATGGGGTAAACAGGCTAACTCGGTCACAGTGGCTCACTAGTGGGCAGAGCCATTGCCCAGGAAGTCGTCGCTGTCGTAAAAGCCGTTACGGGTGCCAAAGAAAAGACAGGCCACCACAAAGGCCACGGTTAGGACGGGCAGAATTGCTTTGATATCCATAGAGAATCCTAAAAAATACTAGACTGGATGATGATAAAAGGCGCGATCGCGGCTCCAGTCAATCCTTTTGATGGGAAACTAGGGCATTCATCAATGCCTGCACGTTCGCTACTGGTGCCTATGGTACAGCGCCGATCAAGTCTGGTCTCTGGACCTCGGTGAAGCTTAATGTCTAGTTTGCAAATGCCTCTCTCACCGGCCTGGTTGGCCAGACCCTCCCCCGAAGTCGCCCCCGAGCTGCTGGGCTGTAAGCTGGTGCGCCGTTGGCCCGATGGCCGTCAAGCCGAAGGGGTGATTGTGGAAACCGAAGCCTATGCTCCAGGGGACCCCGCCTGTCACGGCTACCGTCGTCGTACTCAGCGCAATGGGGTCATGTTTGGCCCTGCGGGTCACAGCTACGTGTACCTGATCTACGGCATGTACCACTGTTTGAACGTGGTCACCGACGGGGCGGATGTGCCCAGTGCGGTGCTGATTCGAGCCTTAGATTTGCCGGAGCCGCCGTCCTGGCTTCAGGGTCCGAAAAACCAGCCCTTGCGCCGCTGGGCTGCTGGCCCTGGCAAGCTTTGTCGATTATTCGAGATCGATCGGTCCCTTGATGGTAGCCTGCTCCAACCGGGTGAGTCCCTTTGGCTAAAGCCCCCAGAACCCATCCGACAAGAGCAGTTCGCTGTTACCCAAACCACCCGCATTGGTCTCACCCAAGGAGCCGATATTCCCTGGCGCTGGTATTTGACAGACTCGCCAGCAGTGTCCAAACGGGGATGAAAAGGCACCCACACTGTTGTGTGAAGAGCGGAAAGGAGGCCCAGTTCTTTATCGGTTAGTCTATTTTTCCAGCCGAATCACGTACCACTGCAGGGTTTGCCCCGGTTCTAAAGGCAGCTCACAGCTTTCGTCCCGCAGATAAGTGGCCTGCTCTTCTACCGTGGTGAACTTAGCCACATCTCGGGGTAAGTCACCGGGGTAATCGGTCAAGGTGGTTTTCAGATAATCCAGCAGTTCCTCAGGGGTGAGGATGACCTCCGCTTGCCCCGGTACCAAGAGAACGAACATTTCCTCTTGGTACATCAATGCATCGGCCATAACTTCGCCCCCGTCCTAGTCTCACCTTCACTAGGATAGAGATATTTGATCACCCAGGAGGTTCATGGGAGAGCCAACGTCGTCCCTTCAGCCCTTTCGCGCCATCCGAGCTTGGTTACCCAACCTCCGACAGGAAATTTGGATTTTGGCCGCAGGGCAGCTGCTGCTCTTTATTGGACAGGGCTTCACCCTGGTCTACGCCTCGATTTACTTTGTAAATCAACTGGGGTTTTCTGCTACCCAAGTGGGCATTGCCCTAGGGGCAGCGGGGCTTTCGGGAATTTTGGGCCGCTTTGTCGCCGGGAATGCGGTGGATTCGCTCTGGCTGGGGCGACGGCGCACCCTGCTGCTGGCGGCAGTGATTTCAGGGTTGGCCTGCTTCTGTCTGGCCTTTGCCGATACCTTTGAGGTTTTGCTAGTGGGCAATCTGCTGCTGGGTATGGGCATCAGCCTTTACTGGCCCGCCACTCTGGCTGTCACTGCCGATCTGACCACCACTGAGAATCGAGCTGAGGCCTTTGCCCTTACCCAACTGTCGAATAACTTGGGGTTGGGGCTGGGGGCCTTGCTGGCAGGGCAGTATATTGCCCACTCCGGCAGCTATCCTGGGCTGTTTAGCTGTAAGGGCGTCACCTATCTGGTGGTTGGCCTGGTGATTTACGTGGCGATCGCCGAAACCCGTCCTGAGCAAGGCGAATCTGCCCCATCACTACTGCAAGGCTGGGGGCAGGCCCTGGGCGATCGCCCCTTTGCAATTTTCCTGGTGGCCAATATCTTTTTTGCGGTGTACGGTGCTCAGCTCAGCAGCAGTTTGCCCCTGTATCTGGCCAACTTTGTGCCGGGGGGCAACACGGTCACGGGCTTTTCTGAAACTTGGATCAGCTATCTATTTTTCTGGCATGCGCTGCTGAAAATTACGTTGCAACTGCCCATAACCCGCTGGGTGAAGCCGATCCCCTATGGCAGTTTGCTGTTGGTGGCGCTAGGGCTCTGGGCGGGGGCATTTGGGTTGATTTGGGCGACGGGGGTGATTTCAGCGAATGCGCTGGTGCCTGCGGTGGCGGCGTTTTTATTGGTGGCGATCGCGGAGGTGATTTATGCCCCGAGCGCGATCGCTCTGGTGGGCGAGATGGCTCCGGCGGATTTGCGGGGGGTGTATTTTGCGTTGGAGTCGGAATGCTGGGCGATCGGCTTTTTTATTGGGCCAGCCTTGGGGGGTTGGGCGCTGGATCATCCTCAGGATTGGGCGACGGCTTTGTGGTTGGGGTTGATTGCCAGTGCCACTGTGGCGGGGGCGATCTTAGTGGTGTTGCAGCAGCGGTTGGGGGAGCCAGCGCGGGTGGCGAGGGAGTAGAAGGGGGCTGATTACTCGCGGGCAATTGTCGTCTGTTGAGCCCATCTATGAACTTGATTGATACAGGAGTTTAGGCTTTATCTAGCCGGACAATTCCTCAGCAGAGCAGTGTAACCAGCCTGCACAAAGTGCTTGTCGTAAGCAAAGGCTTCGGTCATGCCGTATTCACCCATGATGTTGAAGGAAGCGCAGTCTGTCTGACTCCAGTCTTTATCGAGTCTTTGGGCGTAGAGTTGCAGAGCCTCGTCAAACTGCTGACTGCTCTGGGGAACGATGGTTGTATTGGCATGACTGCGCAGGCTTTCAATCAAACGAATTGCTAGATTGCGAAAGAATTCGCCACGTTTGGAAAAGTCGTTGAGCACTTCGGTCAATACGACTTCAGTGGTGACGATGTGGACAGGTTGTAGAGACTTCGACAGGTGCGTAGCTTTGGAATGCAGGTCATCTTGAGGATTCAGCAGGGCGACCCAGTAGCCCGTGTCGGCAAACACAAACCTCACGTATCGTTCCTTTATTGCTGGTAATGATCAAAGTTGCGGGCTAGATCGGTGGGCAGCTTAGCCCATTCTTCATCCGGCACGGTGGCTGATAATTGTGCTGCCAGTTCCCAGATGGGGATGGCATTGGCATCGTAGGTAACGTTAGCGAGTGAAATGGTATCTGCCCCTTGCTCTGAGCTTTCAGGAGTAGATTTACCCGCAATTAAGTTCTCTAGTTTTGTAATCGCCTGTTGCTCGCTGCACCAAGCTTCGTCCCGGAGCTTATTGGCTCTAAGAACTAAGTTGCCGATTTCGTCTCGAATGCTGGCAGCTGGTAACGGGATTTGAACAGAAGCCAGCATAAATCTGTCGAATTCTAGAATTACTGAACCGTAAGATTGACGAGTAATCAGGCTATATCCATAATCAGACGCTAGCCAAGCATAGAGATAACCTGCATTCATGTCATTCGCCGCTAATAAACGGTTGGCATGTTGGTTGGCTGTCCAACTTGCCATATAAGCCGGAATTATTTGAACTCTCCCAATCGTTCCAGAGCAAGTGACAGCAATCATATTTTCTTGCAGCTGGATTTCTGGTAAGTCCTTAGTGTGTGCGCCTTTTGCTAATCGCTTGACATCAATAGGGTCTACTTGAAATAACTGCTTGCTACTGAGTAGAGGAATGCCACCTTTCTCAACGTAGGTTCGCTTTCGGAAGCGGGTAATTGCCCTAACCTCTTCAGTGACTCTAGAATCACCGACTGTTGTGACTTCGACAGAGAGTTGTTTTAACTGCTGCTCAGCGGCACGAGCGACTGGATTATGAAAGCTCCCCTCCAAGCGTCCCATGAGTTCAGAGGCTTTGACCTTGGCAACGGCAGACGCTTTGCCACTGGGGGCGATGTCTTTAAGATAGGGTAACTTTAAGCGCTCATGGAGGAGGAGATCGGCTTGGTCGAGTAACTTGTTGGCCTCATCCCGCAGTTCTCCTGCTTTGCACATCAATCGGCCAATCGAAATCCGCCGAATCGGAGGCAAATTAGGGATCCAAACTCTTTCAAGATGTTCAAGTTCAATGTGGACAATGACAGAACCATATGTTGCTTGAGTTAACTGAAGGCGACCATAGCGGCTTCTGAGAAAGGCTGCGACAAAACCTGCTGTATCCGGATCTTCTGAGCGAATACGAATTACATCTTCTGAAAGAGCCTGATCTAAAAAACTTTCAGTAGCGAAACCTATGTTGCCAATCGTCCCAGAGCGAGAAACGAGAACATCCCATTTTTGGATTAGCAACGTTTCTAAGTTGCGAGTGTACCTTTGACTTAAATATCGATCTGTTTTAGGTCTAAGGCTGATAATTTCTGAACTCGAAAGAAACGGAACACCGTGCTCTGCATCTACATAAATTCGTTTAAAGCGAAAAGCATTGTGGGCCTCTTGACAAAGCCCTTCTGAGCCATATAAGGGAAGCAGTTGCAGACCACTGTTCCTCAAAGCTGTCAACGCATTATGGGCTTCAATGCTGAAAGCTGAAGCTTCTAAACGAGTTCCCACATTCAAGACTTCGCTGAGTTTGATCGTAGTCGAAAGCTTCTCACACGCCTCTGGAGGTGAGGGTGAGATAGGAGTGTAGTCGGATTGAAGGGCGTAATTCACCATCCCAGCACCACCTGCTGCTTCCAATCGATAAACTCGTCCGCTACCTTTCCAGTATGGTCATCCTCACGCTTTTGTCGAGGTAATGGTCTGACAACTCCATCGCCGCTCGCTGTCCTTTCAAGCAGAGAAACGGATTCCTCATCAGTAGGGGGATGAAGGATCTCCTCTCCTTCTTCGTTGCGCTCATATAGCGTATTGCCTCGTTTATCGTGGCCGATCGCTTTAACCTGCGCCATAAAGATCTCGTAGTCCGGCATCAGACCGCGGTTAATTTCAGCTTCGGTTTTCTTTTGCAAAATCAGCACCGAGGTTTGAGTCCCATTACGCGGTTGAAAGGTATCGGGATGCAGGTCAATTGATGCCACAATTCGGCAGTGTCTAATCATCCAGTGCCGCACATAGGTCAAGCCAGGGGCACCTAAAATGGCATCAGGCAACACAATACCCATGCGTCCACCTGGCTTCAAAAACTGCCAACACCGCTCAATGAACAAGATTTCCGGTGGCGCTGAGGTTTGCAATTTATCTGTTGGTTCCCATCCATTTTCAGTTTCTTGCCACACATGACCTAATTGGTACTGCTTCAGCGTTTCCTCATCCTTAATTGGCAACTTGGAGCCAAAGGGCGGATTTGTCGCAATTACATCGAAGTGGCCTAGTGCATGCTCATTGCGCAGTTCGGCTGGTTCAATGCCAAGGGCCTCAGCCAATTGCTCTTTAAAATCACTTTGCCACTGATGGGGATGCAGCAAGGAATCCTGTCTAAAAATATTGCCTGAACCATCATTGTTCATCACCATATTCATTTTGGTGGCTTTGACAAGATCAGGATTAATGTCAATACCAAAGAAGTTCTTCTTAGCAGTCCTTTTAATACTCTCATTCAGAGCATATCCCCACTCCGCAGAGTCTTCAGAGACTCTACCCATCTGCTTTTTGCCCTGCTTTTTCAAGCTTTCAATGACCTCATTCATCGCAATCACTAAAAATCCACCTGTGCCACAGGACTGATCCAGGATTTTGTCCGTCACTTTTGGCGACAGCATCTTAATAGTCATCTTCTGGACATTGCGAGGCGTGAAAAACTCACCACGATCTCCCCGCAAATTTGCCCCAACCAACTCTTCGTAAGCTTTTCCCTTAACGTCAATATTTGTACTTAGAAAGCTATATCGCTGAAGTTCACCCACAATGTAGGCCAGCGATCTCGGTTGAAGCTTGATTTCATCATTAGTGTCAAAAATTGCCGGATACTGTTTCTTGACAGCTTTAAAAATTTTGCTAAGCCTGTTAAAAACGGTCAGACGACCATCATTACTTTTCTTCTCTTTTGCGGTTGCATAAAACTCCAATGGATTTGGAAAATTTCTCTCATCATAAATCTTGCAAAAGATAACTTTAAGCAGCTCAAAAAAAGCAGGTTGCTTTTGCAAACCATCAGTTACATAAATATGGTCATGACAAATCTTGAATGAAAACAGTAAGTTATCACCCACTGCATTTCTCAACGAGTCGCGGGTCGGGCGATCTACTTCATCAATGCTGCCATCTTTAGAGGGAATATCGTTAGGTTCTTCAAAGACAACACCCTCCTCAGTTTTGATGCGGCGAAAGACCCGTTTCTGTTTGCCATTCGTCCACATGCCCCATTCGGAGTTGTCGCAAAGCGATAGATAAGATTTAAGCTGTTTTTCTCCGTCCTTACTTGCTGTGGGTTGGATGGTATCTCGCTTACACTCGATAATGATCCAGATGTTCTCTTGTTCGTGTTGTACACCCGCTTTAAAGATAGCCAAGTCAACTCGAACGGTCTTACTGCCTTGCTTAATCGGGTATTCCACCTCAATCTGCTCAGGTAAATAGCCCAACTCGTATATCAAGCGACGCTCGATATTTTGTCTGACATATTCTTCAGGGGTATCTTTGCGAATTTTCTGATCAATGAAGTCGCAAATCTTACCGTCTGGGAGTGTCGCTACAAGCTGAGCCATAACCTTCAACCCTAAACCTGACAAGGGTTTACCTTTCTTAAGGTTGTATCAGTAATCGTCTTGTTGTGCTCAAATGCTTATTGTTTTGTTGATAGTTGTGCTCCTTCCGCATAAGGATATCGAACCTGGCATTGATAGTCGCTGGTAGCTTGGGCTTCGCGCAACCCCATACTTGCCAAGAGCTGCAACCTTTATGATTGAAAGAAACTTAGGCGCTTCACCCCAATGGTTACGACAATTGCCGTCACCCAAGCCATTACCACCCTCAGAGAAGCCCACGATCGCTTTCACCTGAGCCCCGTCACCGATGGGTCATTCTTCAACGAATGGCAATCGCCTTTACCCGCCCTTACCGCAGCAGAATCCACCGAATTAACCCGCCTCAAAGACCGATACCTCTACTACATGGAAGATGGCGAAATCAGTGAAGGTACCGCCAACATCATTATGGTGTCGCCGTTATTAGATGCCCTCGGCCTGTGCGACCCCCCCTACCGCATTCGCGGTGAGCAGTGGATGCGGTTCGCCCTAGAAACCGATAGTGATGCCGGTCCGCTCATGCTGGAAGGACGCATTGATGCCCTCACCCTGCAAGGTAACCTTTGGTTGGTGGTGCTAGAAGGCAAACGCGGCGGGTTTAGCGTTCTTCAAGCCATTCCCCAGGCGTTGGCTTACATGATGGGTAACCCTAGGCCAGAACAACCTGTATTTGGGCTGGTTACCAATGGCTATGACTATCTGTTTCTAAAATTGGTGCAGGGCAACAACCCGCGCTACGCCCTCTCCCACAACTTCACCTTGCTCTCAGATGAGAACAACAACCTGCTTCGAGTCGGCAGCATTCTGAAGCGGTTGATTGGCAAAACATAGGTGAACTCCCAACAACCGTTTGCTGATGGAGGTCAGATTTCCGAAGCTGAAAGTCTTTTCCCATAGGATTTCTGGCGTTACCAATAGCGTTGCAACACCTAGCCCTGTCGTGATCATTGCGCTCCTCACCGCAGTATTCAGGGCCACAATAAATCGGTGGGTGAATGACTCAAAATAGCGCTGCCAGCGATCGCCCGTTTTGGTCGTGAGCCCTGGTTCTTGCGGGCTTTCCCTCCGCCACACTATCTGTCCAACCGCCCTCCACCCCATCCTCGCCATGCCCGAAATGCACGTCCAAGTCCAATGGCCCGATGGCTCCCAGGACAACTGTTACTCCCCTTCCCTCGTCATCAAGCAGTATCTCGAACCGGGCGAAACCTACCCGCTCGACGACTTTGTCAGCCGCGCCCGCACTGCGCTTAACATTGCCAGCGATCGCGTCCAAGCCAAATACGGTTTCCCCTGTGGTCGCGCCCTCGGCCAGCTCCAGCGCATTGAAACCAAATCCAGTCAGTACCAAGACCTCGAATCGCCCCAGGTCCAGATTTTGCAATGGCTGGAGTAATGTCGTCAGTGGGGATCTGCAATTCAAAAATACATCAAGCACAAAAGTTGCTGAGGTAGGGGCGCAAGGCCTTGCGCCCTGGTAAAACGTTACGCAATTTACCCGTTTGTTCTTTGGGCCACCGGATCACAGCGAATTTCCAACAAAAAGCCATCAGGATCGTAAAAATAAATCCCCCGACCCGTAGGACGACTCACTGGCCCATGGTCTATGGGAACTTCATGTTGCTTCAGGGTAGCTACCGCTTGATCAAACTGCTCTGGGGCAATGTCAAAGGCCAGGTGATTGGCGCGGGTAAATTGCTGCTTCGGGTCTGCGTGGGGTGGCCCCAGCTCCGGTTCCGCAAACAGGTCCAAAATCCAACCGTCCGGGGTTCTAAAATTCGCCACCTTACCCGCCGCCACCAGGGCCACCAGGGTTTCGGGCACCTCCGCCCCCTGCAGCTCATGCAAGCCCAACACCTGACCATAAAAGTGCCGTGACGCCGCCATATCCTGCACATTCAGGGCAAAGTGGTGGGTCCGACGCAACGTGCCCACGGACAATCCGGCTCCCGTAACGGTCTTCATATCAGCAGCACCGTTCAATGGTTGCTTTTAAAATACTGCGATCTCGCGGCTTCAGCGATTGCACCAGGCAGCCCAGGAGTAATTCATTCTCAACTCTTGACTGCACAGGTTGACGGCAATATACTACAAAAACTACAAACTCGTAGTATGCCACCCTAAAACACATCCCATGGAAATCATTTTGGTTGTCACCGTGGTGGCCGTTCTGTGGACCAAAGCCGTCTTTGCGCCGGCGAAGGCAGGCCCACCCACTAAAGAAGATCAGTTGAGCCGGGCCCAGGCAGAGTATCTAAAGGCAGGCGTCCAGGTTAATCCTAAGTAAGCAAACTCCCAACCCACTTGAGTGGGTTGGGAGTTTGTGATTTACCCGCTAAGGCACGAGAAAAACCCCGAGACCGTTATGAACTCGCCCCGCTGTCTGGGGATGGCGGTTGAGCATAGTCCCCCCCAGGTACAGGCTGGCGGAGCTGCCGCCATCAAGATTTAGGGCATCAACGCTGCCCAGTTGGGTCATGATTTGGGCTGTCTCCGCCAAAGTGGGGCCTCGTCCCCCTGGGCTGTTGTGGATGGCCACTAGGAGCAGTTCCCCGGTTGGGGTGCGACCAATGGCGCTACGGGGGGCGGCTTGGCGGGCGAAGGCATCGCTGAAGTTTTCTGCCGGGGCGTTCAGAACCACGCGCCGATCTTTCACCAATAAAGGACCCGCCCCCATTGCATAGGGAAAATCGGCCAACTCTGAGGGCCGTAAGTCCGCTGTCAACGATACTGGAGTGCCGGGGGGCAGCGATCGCGCCGCTTCACTGTAGGACCGCACCGCTAGCAGGTAGCCCTCACTGGGGAGGGCGATTGCCCCTTGCCCTGCTGACCCACCCGGCGTTTGTTGAATCACCTGATTTTGCTGCACCGTCACCAAAATTTCGTTATCGATGATGGGGCTGTAAGTACGGCCCCAATCCGCCGTGTAGAGGCCGATACCCGCCTGCACATAACCACTGTTGATCTGCCCAACCGGGAAGGCACGTCCCTGGCTGGTGGTGATCAAATGACTGAGGAAAAGGCGGTTAAACGCCGATTGACCCTGATCATTCCAGGCGATCGCCCCCCGGTTTAAGATCGGCCCTGAAATCCAGCGGCCATTGTCTCGGATTGCCCCCAGAGGCAGTTGATTATTGCGGTTAAAGAAACCGGCGTTGATAGCGGCCACCGCCTCAGACTGGCGGGCCATGGTAACCAGGGGCGTAATTCCCGGCACTTGGGGCTGGCTGGCCCAAATCGGGCGTAGGCGGACCTGTTGAGGGTTTAGCCGCAGTTGCTGGACCGGAAAGCTGCGGTTACCCACAGTGACCATGCCGCTCTGCCATCGCACCCCCGGAGCCCAGGCAATATCCTTCGGGACCGCATCCTGACGTACGTCGATGACCACCCGGTTGGGGTTGGTCAGGCTCCAGACCCGCATCCGGGCGGTGGCCTCAATTTGCCCCTGAATCACGAGGCGATCGCCCGCTGAACGCACCTGCAGGTTACTGAGGGCATTGCCATCCCCCTGAAGATCTGCCGGGGTAAAGGTCTGGCCCGATCGCCCTTGCAGGGTGAGGGTAAAGCGGGTGTCTTGCTCCTGGAGGGTCCACACCACCGGGCGGTCTACCTCTAGCACGAGGCGATCGCCCCAAGTTTGCCGCCCCCGCCGCCCACTCAGAATTTGCCCCGTCGGCGCTTGAATGATCAGGGTGCCATTGCGGTTGGGGCTGAGTTGCCACCCCTGCTGCTGCGCCCAGGTGGTGATGTCCACATAGCGATAGCCGCCCTCATGCCAGGTTGCCAAGGGGGTGGCTGTTTCAGAAAACCACTGGACGGGCTGCTGCTGGGCCTGGGCTGTGTCCTGGAGATCGACCCCCAATGCCTGCATCAGGGCCATGTCGGCAATGCCGATGCGGTCGTCTTGCTGTTGCCAAGGGATGGCCCCCCGTTGACCGGCCACGACCACCGTGTTGCCATTAATGTTGGCTGTCGGGGCGATTTGAGCAATCTGGCCCGTGGCATTACGTGAGGAAATTTGCGGCTGGGCTAGGGCGATCGCCCCCCAACCCGCCCAACTGAGGGCACCCATCAGCCCCAGACTCCAAACGCTGCCCAGATTACGGCAGGCAAAACTAAATTTCATGGCAGGCTCAAGCGCGACAGTAGACTCTGATATTCAGGGGTCGATATTTCAGGAAAGCATCTTTCCCAGGCGACTATAGCTTCCTTCATGGAACTTCGCCTTTCAAAAACTGCCCCCGACCCCAAGGTTGCTTGAGGATGGGTTTTGTCTAGCCTCAGCCTTCACCCAGGAGTTTTTCCATGTAGCTGAGCGATCGCGGTCGATCTTGGTGATGCTGGTGATAGTCCACGCTGCAGTTTGGGGGGCTGGGGACATCCTGGCGGGCCTTGAGTCGGCGGGTTGGCTGAAGGGAAAGGGTATGCATCACGAGATCCTCATCATGGGGCGATCAGTTCGATGAAATGCTCCTCAAAAACGCGTTTTTCGGGACGCGCCCTATTATTCCCTACGGTCCTAGTGCCGAGATTGGATTCGGTCCTTGGCGACAGGAATCTTTATAGCTGTTGATTAGAGCACCGCCCACAGCGTGTCAAAGTCGGGGAGCAACCGAATCTCTCCGTTGAGATGGGTATCCTATTTTCGCGGTGACTACAGCCCTGTTGTGATCTTAATTAACCCGCGATCTCATGTCTGAGGCCCATCACTGTCCTGAATAAGGATGGACTGGCGGGGATAGTGAGACTGTGTGCCCCCCCCAATCAGAGGGCCTAACCTCGCTAGATACGGGCAAAGATAAAGGGGTTCCATGAAATGACAACTGTTGGGCTAAAGTGAGGCAGGGTGTTTCAGCAACTTCTGTATGATTTGGCGGGCATCAATCAGTACAGGCACGCGCAGGCTGCCCATAGGCCAAGTCCGAATCACAAACGCAGGTCAGAGGACCCTTTAGTTGGTTTGATACCCAGTCAGAACATGACCTACCGAGTTGCACTACTGGCATTAACTTCAGTCGCTGTCTTGGCAAGCCCTCTAGGTGGATTCGCCCAAGCTAGGGAAGACGATGATCAGTCCTTTGTCGCCCAGGCCCCTATCCTCGCTGATCCCCCTGCGGAACCGGCCTCAGAAGACGGCTCTCTAACGCCCGATTCAACCGATGCCGAGGCTGAAAGTGAACCCTCTAATCAAGCCTCCTCCCCGCTCCCCTCTGAAGAGGTCAGAGCGCTCCAGCAACAATTGGGACGCTTGGGGTACTATCAGGGCGCTGTGGATGGCATCTTAGGCACTGAGACCAGTGAAGCGGTTTCT
>JBHJIP010000104.1:0-25999 GCA_050043365.1 Leptolyngbyaceae cyanobacterium | reverse complement strand
ATGCATGAGCGCAATGCTCACAACTTCCCTCTAGATTTGGCTGCTGCTCAGGCTCCCGAAATCATCGGTTAATCCTGAATGCCAGCTACTCTTGAGTGAGTAATCAGAAAGCGCCCTCCACATTGTGGGGGGCGCTTTTTGATTGGGGAGGGATCAAGTAAAGGCTTAGGAGATCTCCAGGAAAGAAGATACCCCACCGCCTGCGGCACCTCCCGCGCTTCGCGCCGCTAACGCTAGAGCCAAGGGGAGGTTGGGAGGGGTCTGTCTTTCAAGGCGGGTAAAAACAATTTCAGAAGTCCCCTTACGCCTCATCAAAGAGAGGCAAAACCACTGAAGACTCAGATCCTACTGATCTTTTGGGCTGTCTTTTTGTAAGGAACACTTTTCGAGCTTTTTGAGCAGAGCATTGATGGTCACATCTTGTTTAGCCAAACGAGCAGGCAAACAGTTGGGTTGGCGGTTACAGGCATCGCAAAGCATGGTTCATCGTCCTAAGGGTTGTGGAGCAGGGGCTTAACCAGAAAACTGAGGGATGCAACTCTGAGTTCTTTAGCTATTGATAGCGAAGAGTCGGTATTTCTATTTTGGGTGGCCTGATGTGCGAGAACGGCGATCGCAACGCACAGGCACGCAACGATCATTCCCGTTACATTCCTTTGTAAAGCGAAAGCTTACAGGTGATTTTTCTCAGTAACCGTTCAAGCACTTTGGGTGACTAATCACATTTAGCGTTGCCAAACCCTGGGTAAAACGACACTTCGGCCCAAATAATGGGGCCGAAGTTGCGCCCATACCGTTTCAAACCAGCGTTTTGCTTCACTGGTGGAATGCCCGCGATAGCGGCATAAGAGACCTTGCTGTAAGCGAGTCACGCCCCAGGCACCTTGACGAATTGCTTGGGCACAGTTCCGGCTGGCCTGGACACAGGCGATATCGACGGGCTGTCCAACCCAGGCAAACGTAGCCAATACGGGGCATTGATTTAGGGCCTGGGGGCTAGACCACAGAGCGTCACTCCCTAGGATTTGCTGGGGATCAATCCATATCGGGCGATGATGTTGCCAAACTTCTAGCTGAGAGCGGACCTCACCCTGGGTAAATCGCTCCCCGTGGGCGGTGCGGCCCAGGCGCACAATATCCCATCCGACCCATGTGGCCTCTGGGGCCAGATCAATACGCCAATTTGGATGGTAGTGCGCGCCTTCAAACACAATGCTTTCTTGTGGAAACCATTCTAGGCAAGCACCTTTACCGACTTGAGCATGGCCTTGAATTTGAGCGGGCAACCGTTGGGGGTGATCGCTATAGATTTTGGCCGCGGCAGCAGTGGTGACTAGGGCGGCGGTATCGGCTTCTAGGGTGATGTTAATTGATAGACTATCGCCGCCCACCATCCCCCCGGCGGTATGGAGTAAGACGGTATGACACGTCTGAGGCCCCTCTGGATAAAAGGGCCGTTGGACCTTGAGCGGTGCTTGAGTCTTGACCAAGGGGACGGTCTTTTCGCCCTGCTTTTGGTAAATTAGCTGCGCTTGGCCATGCCAGGACTCGACTTGGGGAGGGTATGAAGGGGACTGCACAAAGGTCAAGAATACGGCCTCAGCTCTAGCGGGTTATTCTAGGGGCTGTCATCAATTAAAACTAGAATCCTTTTGGTGCAACGGTTGCAGCCCCCAGCAATATTATAGGGGCGGGCGCGGTAATGCTTGCCCAGCAAGAGTTTTGTCTGTAATTGATGACGCGCCCTAGAGCATCATTCTGCTGGTATCTCTCATGGTTGAAACATTGCCCTCTGCCGCGCTGTTAAGTTTGCTGCAATTAGCGAGTCCAGCCCTGCCGATAGGGGCTTATAGCTATTCAGAAGGGATTGAGGCGCTGATCCATCAAGGCGAGATTGCCAGCCCAGAGACCTTTGGCCAATGGCTTGAAGCGGAATTGCAGCGCGGGTCGATTCGGCTAGAAGCTGCAGTCATGGTGCGGGCGTTGCAAGCTTGGCAGCAGGGTAATGGTGAAGCCTTAGAACGCTGGAATGACTGGCTCTCAGCAGTGCGAGATAGTGAGGAACTTAGGCTACAGAGCTGGCAAATGGGGCGATCGCTGCTGCGCCTATTGGGCGATTTAGAGTCCACGGAACTCGCTCCACTACCCGACGGATTGCGATCTGGGTCCTGTAATTTCGCGATCGCCTTTGGTATTGCCGCAGCGCTGTGGCAACTGCCGCAGTCCGAAACGACTCTGATTTTTATGCACAGTTGGGCTGCCAATTTAATTAGTGCGGGGGTACGGCTCGTGCCGTTAGGGCAAACCGAGGGGCAGCGCCTTTTAAGGCAGTTGGCAGAGCCTCTACAGCAGTCAGCCCAGGCGGTTCAAGCGCTGACGGATGATCAACTCTTTGCCTGTAGCTGGGGACTCTCTTTAGCGAGCATGACCCACGAAACTCAATACAGCCGCTTATTTCGCAGTTAAGCGGTAGTTAAGAATGCCGGGACGGCTGGGTAACAGCCTTTACAATGCGGAGTCTAGGGGGCGTCATCAGTTACTGGTGCAAGCCTTGCTGGGTAGGCGTTGCCGCGCTCGCTCTTGTAGCACTCCTAGAAGCTGCGACTGCCATACCACAAGGATTTTAGTTTCAATTGAGACAGCCCCTAGATAATATCTGCGTTTTTGAGGTGTCCTGTGGTGAAAAAGCCTTTTAGAGTCGGTGTTGCAGGTCCAGTGGGTTCCGGCAAGACGGCCCTCATTGATGCCCTCTGCAAGGCTATGCGTGAGGACTATGATCTGGCAGTGGTGACCAATGATATTTACACCCAGGAAGATGCACAGTTTTTAGTGCGGAGCGAGGCTTTGGGGCGCGATCGCATTATTGGGATTGAAACGGGCGGCTGCCCTCACTCGGCGATTCGGGATGACGCCTCCATCAACCTAGACGCGATTGATCAACTGGTGCGTCAGTTTTCTCCTGAGTTGATTTTTGTGGAAAGCGGGGGCGATAATCTCGCCGCCACTTTCAGCCCCGAACTTGTAGATATGACCCTATACGTAATTGATGTGGCTGCCGGGGATAAAATCCCCCGTAAGGGCGGCCCTGGGATTACCCGCTCAGATTTGCTGGTGATTAACAAAATCGATCTGGCTATTTATGTGGGGGCTGATCTAGCGGTGATGCAGCGGGATGCACAAAAAATGCGAGGAGATCGCCCCTTCGTGTTTACCAACCTCAAGACCCGTGAGGGATTGCACACGGTCATGGATTTTATTCGTCACCAATATCAATTAGGCCCCAGTCTCGCTGTTGCGGCTGCAGCTGCCGAGTTTGCCCACGACCATAGCCATGGGCATCATCATCTCTAAAGCGGGAAGGCATTAAGCGTTGAAGCGGGAAGAAATGAACGCCCTAATTGTCTAGAGCAGGATTAGCCTCGATCGCTTGGGTTTCAGATTCGCCAATGAGCTGTTCGTAAGCGCTCGACCAGGCGGATTGAGCATCTTCTGTCCAGAGCCACAGGTAAGGGTTGTCACTTGTCTGGGCAGTAGAGTTTAGCCCATGGTTAACAAGCCAACCGTTTTTATCAAAGCGTTCTAAATTTTGCAGCGCTTCCTCTGCCGAGGCTCGGTGCTCCTGATCTCCACCAGACTCTATATTTTCAATCCCAGGGTATAAGTGCCACATAATCAGTCCGGCATAGGCATTGAGAACCACCTCATTCTGCAAAGTCTCGGTTCCAGCAACAAGCTGCTGCTCGCGCTCGATTTTCTTCGCTTCTTCCCAAGCCTCAAAAGCTTTATTCGATTGCTCATCGGCATAGTAAGCAAAGCCAATCGCCACCTGCACTCTAATGTCTTCAGGGCGATCACGACGTAGCTCATCCCAGATGTCAATAACAGTATTTCGAGTCGTGTCTAGGGCATCGAGATCGGCTGGATTGCTGTTGGCAGATTCAGCCTCTAACTGAACGTAGTGTTGCCAATGGGCGCGACCTTTCATAAACAAAATATCGGGATCGTCATAGCTCCCTAATGCAGCCAAGATAGTGCCAAGGAAGTTACCATCATCAGCCTGAGCCAACTGCTCTGGAGCTAGGAGTTGGGCCAAGCGTTCATTAGCAGTGTCATAGTCTTGGGCCTCTATAGCCGCGATCGCCTGCCCGAGTAAGATTTCGGAGGAGTTAGAGGCAGGAGATGTGCTGAACCCAGACTGATCGGGTGTTGCGGTCTGGGTCTGGGTTGCCGAAAACAAGCCTGCGCGCTGAGCAGTAAAGATCCCAAGGGTTAGGGTACCGACCAATCCCACTGCTCCTAGGGCAACCCAGGCTAGCAGGGAGGTCTCTGTCAGTTTTTGCCGCCTGAGAGAAGGGGGTGCCGATCGAGCAGGCAGTGCAGATTCAACTGGATCTTGTTGATTTAGGGAAGGGGCCTCCAACTGCTGTACTGGAGGGCGCTGATAGGTCGGATTTTCAGGTAACGCCTGGTAAATATCGGGCTCAGGCTGGCGGTCAGGAGCGGTCCACAGCACTTCTTCCTGATTCGCCGGAATAGGGGGCTCGTCGGTTTCGACCGTTGGTTGGGAGAGTTGCTCGACTAATTGACCTAAATTCACCTCAACGGCATCAGGCCCATCGGCTGCGGCTGTCGTGAGACTATCCAGTAACGAAACTGTTTCTGGGGTGGGCTCTAGATCCAGAGATGCTGAATCTGCTTTGGACGGGATTGACTTTGTGGCAGAGGTCGCCCAATTATCGAGATGCCATAGGTCAAGGGAAGAATCAGCGGTGTGATCGCGGCGCATTAAATAGCCATCAAATTCTGGCTGCAAATACAGAACCGGTAGCGCCCAATAATGCTGGTCAGACCCGAAGGCCGAAACCAAAGCCTGGCGGGTACGTCCCAGACTCAAATCAATGGGGTAACCCTGTTTGATATTGGTATAAAGCAGTTGCGTGAACTTAACCGCGACTTGATCGGGGATGCGCTCAGCCATCGCAATAACGCTTTGTACCCCCCGATTAACCAGTGCCTGCACGAGATTTTGCTGCCGCCAGTCCATTTCGGCATCATCACCCACGGTATGACCGCTGCGGCAGGAGTTAAACACCGCCAGGCAAATTTGATTGTTGACCAAGAGGCCCGCCAAATCTTCGCCTGTGAGTCGCTCAGTGAGCCCTGTTTGCCGATTCACCAAATGAAGATCACCGCCGGTTTGGCCAAAGTCGCTGTGACCGGCATAGTGGAGCACCTGATACCTTCCCTGTTCTAGGGCTTGGGTAAGGGTGCTGCGATCGGGTTGCTCGAGCACCGTAATCTCAACCTTAGTCGTCGATTCTCCCGGATTCGGCTGTAGGCTAGCTTGAATATCGTTGACCTCTTGACGCAGATTCAGTCGGGCCTGATCGTCAGGATTCGCGATCACCATCAAAACCTGCAGGGCTGCATCCCCCTCTGGCAGGTTCAGAGGATGGGCGGATTGAGCCGCCATTAAATCAGCGGAGTAGCGGGCAAAGGTGAGATTGACGCGGGTGGTCAGGGGCTTGCCATGGCTTTGCAAGACTTCCCAAGGGAGCCGTTGTAAACGACTATCTTTAAACCCCAGCCGCAGCCTGAGAATCTCGCGACGGTGCTGAGCAATGCCTTGAGCCCGAGACCAACTTTCGCGAATGTATTCTTGCTGGAAAAGGGAATCGTACAATTCAGCACCCAGTGCATTTAAATCAGAACTGGCATGCGCCGCTGGCGATCGCCCCTGCAATAATCCCAAGATGGGGTCGTCCATTGCGGGTTGAGATCGCTTTAACCATTGATCAACGGGCCACTGCACCTGCACTTCTGCCACAGGGACTCCCGCTGCCATGTCTTCAGTGCGGATCAGGTAGCGATCGTCCCCAAGGGGTGTAATCGAGAGGTGGAATTCTTGTAGGTTCACGAGACAGTGAGTCCGGAGCTGAGATTAAGCCCTGTGTTTCAGGTAAATGACTGATACCTGCCTGAGGCCTCAGGATATCTCAGGGTACCCAGGCTCAGCTATTGAGTCGTGATTCAGAACTGCTTTTGTCCACTCAGTGCCGAATTAACTGGACCCGCTGGTATGAGAGCTGCGATTACTCAGAGGTAAGAACCAGCCGCCTTTGTCAGGCAGGCAGCTGGCTAATAGCTATCGAGCCAAGTCCTCACCCGCTCCACTTCAGCACTATAGGAGGTCGATTCTAGAGATCGCCCATTATGCGCTGAGATCAACACCGTCTCAACCTCAGAGGGCAACACCCCATACCGCTGCTTAAAATGGCGGCGAAAGGTCACCCAATGGGAGAACCCCCAGCGTCGAGCGATCGCTTTTCGGGTCTGCATTGTAGCTTCTGAACAGCGCTGTAGTTCTTGATGGCAGCGGGTTAAACGCTGATCGCGAATATAGGTGCTGACGCCCCCTAAAGGCTGAAACAACCGATAAACGGTGGCCCGCGAACAATAAAACGCTTGGCAAAGAGACTCTACCCCCAGCTCGGCCCGATGTAAGTTGGCATTCAGATATCCTTGCATAGCGGCTAAGGTGGCCCGCTTCATCTCCTGGTGGGTGGCCTCGTCCCACTGATGAGATAACAACCCATTCAGCAGACCGACCAAACCACTGGCCAGCACCGGGCCATCCATCATAGATGCCTCCGGCAACGCCTGCCACAGGGCAGATAGGGCATGGGTCAAGAGCCGCCCTGGTGGAGAATTCACTGGCCAGGAGAACATCGGATAGTGAGTATAAATTTTGTCATGGGCATTAATTAAATGGCGGGGAATAATCATGCCAAATTGCCCCACTGACCTCGTTCCTCCAATGCCGCTGTAGGCATGGGCGAAGTCTTGGATGGAGATGCGATCGCTACCCATCACCAACGGGGTGCCATCGGCCAGCGCCCCCTGCATTTGCCCTGAGCAATAAAACTGCAGCGTAATACAGTCTGACCAGCCCCCTGAAATCAGTTGTGGGGTGCGCGAAAACTGCATCGCATCAAACACTGTGTGATGGACCGTCAATTGATCCAGCTTGTAGGAGGTTGATGAACAAGCATAGGTTTTGGGATCTTTGAGCGGAGAGACCTCAAATACCGGCGACGCACCTTGTCGCCAAGCCTCAAATTGATACTCCTGGGGAATGTTTTCCGCACTCAGATGCGCTACAGGCAATTTATCGTTCGTTGAGGGTGAGGACTTATCCATGGCTAATCCAAAGCATCACCATCGTGCCGAGCGTAACATTCGATGCAGTGCGGCACAGATTCAGTACTGACAGTACTGAATCTGTGCATCATGCCATGATCACAACTTTGACCTCAACGACATTTTGGAAAAGTTGAGACAAATTGATCCGGCATATTGAGACAAATTGACTTTACAAATCAACTGCCCAAAGGTTGGGTTCCTTACGATTTTGATTGGGTGCAAAACCTTTGCATTTCAAAGATGTTGGCAGCATTGCGCTTGCTCTAACGGTTGCCCGAGTAGCGCTGTTAGACGACAAAGCGTTTTCATCTTTGAGTCTGCCAGGACTGAGGCCAGCCGATTCTATCTCTAGCTCAGCTTGAAGCATTTACCTGCCGTGCAGCTGATGCCTAGGATATCGTCTGGCGCAAGTTGTCGTTTGCCGATCAAAGCGAGTTCCCCATGGATGATCACAGCCGCGCCTACGCCCCCAAAGCCGCCGCTCAGACAAAATCCATCGGTTTTACCCCAGAGCCACCTGTGCAGGCCAAAGCTGTGGATGCCCCAGCTAAGATGCCAGAGCTTAATCCTGACGCCAGTGTCTTTAACACTGACCTTAACAATCCCTACGCCAACTTATTTGGTAGCGCTGCACCGCCATCTATCCAGGCCCAAGCTGAGCCCCCTCCGCTGCCGGAGTATAATCCTGACGCCAGTATCTTTAACACTGACCTCAACAATCCTTACGCCGGCCTGTTTGGTTCGTTGGGGCCTACGACCGCATCAACACCTATTCAACCCAAACTCACGGTGGGGGCGGTGGGCGACAAGTATGAGCAAGAGGCTGATACCGTTGCAGCGCAGGTCGTCAAAACCATCAATAATCCTCAACCCTCTGCTTCTGTGCAGCGAGAAGGAGGGGAAGAAGAAGAGCTGCAAATGAAGCCTCTCAACACCATTCAACGTGAAGGAGAGGAAGAAGAAGAGCTGCAGATGAAACCGGAGCGTGGGGCCGTGCAGCGCCGCCCAGTTCGGTCTCAGATTTCAGACCTGCAGATGAAGCCGCTAAACATACAGCGGCGACCGGCTGGGCGACCCAACTTGCTGTTGCAAATGCACAATCACAGGGTGCAGCGACAGGTGGGGGCACAGGGTGGTGCCGTCTCTGGCAATCTGGAATCTTCGATTCAGAGTGCAAAGGGTGGCGGGCAGCCGATGGGTGACTCTGTCCGTGAGCCGATGGAGCAGGCGTTTGGGGCGGATTTTAGCAATGTCAAAATCCATACCGATAGCAATGCTGATACGTTGAACCGCTCTTTAAGTTCTAGGGCATTTACGACTGGCCCTGATCTGTTTTTTAAAAAGGGTGAATACAGCCCTGGCAGTACTGGTGGGCAGGAATTATTGGCTCATGAATTGACTCATGTGGTGCAGCAGGGGGGAGCTGGGATTCAGAAAAAATCAGCAAGTCAAGAAGCCGTCAAAATCCGCCGCAATGTTGTCCCAGGCATACAGCGGTTAATAACGAAGGATGACCTATACGATGTCCGCGTGCCGCCTAACGACCAGAGTGCTGATGACATTAGGTACAACCAGCTCTTAGACGGGGTTGAGGAATATCATCAGAAGACTGCCAAGGAGAAATTTGGCGTGTCAGATACTATCTCAGAAGATGCCGATGATGAAGAATTTAATTCTAACTCTCCGGAAATTTTCACAAAGCTAAAGAAAATTCACAAATTTGCCGAGTCTGGCACTGAAGATCACCCGGTATACGGCTTGTTGCAAGGTGATATTGAACAAGAACAAAATGCCCTAAATAATATTTATATAGACACACAAAGTCATAAAGGGCAGACCCTATATGAAGTACTTCAGTCTGCTGGAGGCAATCCTTCCAATTCAGAATCCTATAAAAAATTCATCGACATAATGGGTGCCGATGTTGCTGATACTAAGTCGCCATCTAATGACGCTTCAAAGGCACCTAAAAAGGCTAAGGCTCCAGATTCATCAAGTTGGATGTCAAAAATCAAAAACGGATTTACGAACCCGACTGCTGGAGGTAATTCCAAGCGCCTGCTTCTAGAAGGTACAGGACATTTAATTGCTTCTACACTATTACTGGGGTTAGGGATATCGATGTGCGCCACAGGCGTAGGTGCTGTTGCTGGTGGCCCTGGTCTTGCTATAGCAGGAGCAGGACAGGCCATTATAGGATTTATGAAATTTGGAAGGGCTTACTTGGCAGCGAAAATTAAAAAAATGGATAAGAAAAAAGACAAGACGGCAGAGGATGAAGCCCAGAAGAAGAAATGGCAGAAAATTTCTGCAGCTCTTATTATTGCAGAAGGGTTTGTTGCGGCGACCGCGTTGACATTGGCATCGGTTCTATCTCCGCTGCCAATGGCGGGGATAAAAATTGCACAAACAGCCGTTAGTGGGACTGGTTCCGTTGTCAAAATGGCGAGAGGAGGTTTGACGGCGTTAATAGATGCCAAGAATCAATCAAAAGGCTACAAGCTGCTTCTTAATGTCATGCAGCTCGGCGAGATAACTTTCGGGTTGATTTCCGGAGTGTTGGGGCAAATTGGAATGGTGCTTAAGTTGTTAGCAGAAGGTGCCGGCAATGTGACAGCAATAATAATTAAGGCTGGCAAGACACTGGTTTCAGGACTTGTGACTGGTGTGAAAGGGCAACGAAATATAGCTGGCCTCAAAAAAATCGTTGGGGCCGAAGCTAATGCAGCGGAAGCTGCTAAGTAGGTGGGATGAATCAAATGTAAGATGACCAGAGTGTCCGTAACGATTATTGGCGCAGGCTTTTAGCGATTTTAAAGGGCTTCCATTTCATAAATAATTGAGCCTCCTTACTTAAGTCAAAAGCTGCCAAACCAAAAGCTGCCAAACCAAATAAAGCAGAAGACTATAAGTGACGACAAAGATCCTAATCCGCTTAGGTTTCTGGAAGCTCCATAAAATACTTTGGGCGAGGGAATTTCCCTAATCAAGATATTTTCATTGCGAGCACCCTCAATATTGCGAGCACCTTCAATACCGCAATACTTATACAACTGATAAGGCCGGGATTTCTGTAGAAAAAGAGATGAATACCTTGAGTACTTCAGCTAATTAGAAGAAAGATGTCTCTAACCATATAATTGGAGACATCTTTTCGTCTTCTAATGGAACTCTACGCTTATAAGGAAAGACAAGTATTGTATATCTCTATTTTTGACTTATTATCCTGTTTCTCAATGAAAGAATCTTGATTAAGCTGAATTTATATACGCCCTCTCAAAAAGCGTTAGAAATACATAAGCCGAAGTTTAGGGTGTTCCAAAAAGGCGGCGAAATTTCTGCTTGTGAACTCACATTTTTCATACCCTTTAAGGTCTACAAAGATGTCAAGTCGGAAGGTTTATTCAACCTTCATCCAATAATTCTCAAGGGTCAAGACGATGGTTTCCTGACGACGGAGTTTCCAGTCCAATTCAAAGCATTTATGACTGAGAATCTTCTGAGTGAGCTTCCCCATTATCTGTCGGATCTTGGCTCAGAAGATATTACGACCTTCTTTAATAAATTAGCGTCGTCCAGCCCTTTTCTAAGCACAGAGAACTGGTTTGCAACATCTATCTTTCAAAACCAGGCCTCGGGGCATTCTGGATGTCAAACACCATGGTCGTTTCTCTTTGACAAGAGCCAGGATTCGGCCAATCAAAATAAGAGTACTATTGATTTTTTTCAACATTTCCTGGGCAACTCCGCCAAGAATGAGCTAGCAGAAATAGTTGAGCAGATCGTAAACCTGAGAGGTAATAATGCTGAGCTCTTTGGAGACCTTCAAGATTTTGGAGATAATCCTCAAGAGATAGGAGACGATATTGTTTCTTCTATTGCCGCAGAGATTTCAGAAGCCATTTCCAGCTTATCTGATCCTGACAGTGAGATTTGGAAAGATGACTTTAATGATAATTCTTTTTTAGAAGCTTTAGAGGCTTTAGAAGACTTGTTAAATTCTAAGGTTTGGCAAGATTTATCTCAAAACAATTCAAAGTCTCAAAGATCATCTTTCAGAAAGACACCTAAAGAGCAGAATCCCAGACATTTAGAATGCCTAAACATTGAGGCGGTGAAGCTTTCATTATCTTTGTTGTGGGACTTGCAAGACAAGCATTTTAAATCTGAGAATCGCGGTCATGACAATTATGCTCCTGCGTCCTCCAACCTTTTTAATGGCGATGCTTCCGCTATTTATTATGCGCACTTAGTTGCTGGCTTGCTTCGAGATTGTATTGCCATCACTAAGCGCCATAAAACCAACTTCTCTGTTCTTGATAAAACTCAAACCATTTATGTGATTGAGGTGGGTGCTGGAAGTGGTCAGTTTGCCTATCGGGTTCTGCAAAGCTTGCAATCTTTGCTCATCCATCCCAACCTGAAAAAGCTCAACATCACCTATGTCCTTACCGACTTTGCGGCTGAAAACCTGACTTTTTGGCAACAGCACCCTGCACTGCAACCCTTCTTTGAGCAGGGATGTCTAGATGTCGCCTTATTTGATCTGCAAAATCCTGGCCCAATCACCCTGCAACGCTCTGGTGAAACGCTGACCCCAGACACCCTTGCCAACCCCCTAGTCGTGATTGCCAATAACGTTTTTGGCTGCTTGCCCCAAGATGCTTACTACATCGAGTCTGGCACCCTCCACGACGACTTGATTTCTCTCTCAGCTCCCGAAGATGCCGACCCCAACCATTGGCAAACCCTGTCACAACTCTCACTGCGATACGAACAAAAACCCATTGCCGCTGCCCGCACCGAAATTCCAGAGACCCTGCAGCAGTATTGTCAAACCTGTGACGATAGCCATATCCTCTGGCCCACCGTCGCTCTACAAAGCCTCGACTATTTACGCAATTTAGCGGGCGATCGCCTGATGGTGATTTCCAGTGATCTAGCCTACTGCCACGAAGTTTCTCTGCAAGGTAACGGTGAGCCGGTTCCTGCTGTTAATGGCTATCTGACCTTTCCGGTTAACTACCATGCCCTAGCTGCCCATGCCAAAAGCCAAGGCGGCCAAGCCCTGCAGCCCCCGCAGGCCACCCCTGGGTTTAGCACCCAGGTCTTACTGTTTGGCGACCATCCTACCCAGTTTCGTGAAACCCAGGCTGCTTACAACCAAGCCACGTCTCAAAGGGGGGGAGATCTGCTGTTCTCTTCTCTAGTCTCAGACCAATTAGAAGCCTTATCTTTGCCTCAGCTGGTGACTTATTTGCAACACCACCATTGGGATGCGGATGTCTTTCTGCAGTGCTTCTCGGCTTTAACGCCTCAACTCGAAACCGCTACCCCGGCCCTGCGTCACGATGTGATTCAAGGGGTGCATCAAGCCTGGCAGGGCTATTACGCCCTAGAGGGTGATTCTGACTTGGCCTTTTATGTGGCGATGGTGCTCTACACCCTAGAAGACTATGCCAGCGCCATTGACTACTTCGAGAAATCGCGCCAAAGCCATGGGGATGATCCCAGCACCCTCTACAACCTGGCTATGAGCTATCTCCGCCTCGGTCAAACCCCAATCGCAATGGCTTGTCTGGAAAGAACCTTAGCGATCGACCCCACCTTTGAGGCCGCTCAGATCCTGGCAGATGCACTGTAAGAAGCCACTGCTATGTAAAATGATTTGCTAGCGATAAGCCTCACAAGCTATAAATCAGCGGGTTGAATGTCCTTTGCATACAACCACAAAATGCCAGCCACTGCTATTAATATAGCTAGGCTCCAAGCAGCTTTAATAACAGTCACGCTGGTGTTCGGCTCAATGAAGCCCGGTAGCTTTACCAGTTGCTCTGCCCCGCCGCGAGCTAATATCCAGTAGGTGATAATGGCCCATGTAACCAGCAGAGAACCGAAAAATGCCGTGACAAACGGGGTAGGGAATCTAGGGTTCAAGTAATAGACAACATTCGGAACCCCACCAAACAAGATTCCCGCTCCCATGATGAGCCAGGGAATATTTAGCAATACCAGAAAGCTACTAATTACGGTGCGATATTCGCTCGTGAGACTGGGGTCTTCATCACGATAAGGTTGACCGCGCAGCCACCAACTCGCTCCGTTCACGAACGTTGCGAAGATCAAGGCGATCCAAAGGTACTTGGCCAGAAAGTCATAGAGATTTGCAGCCATCCCGATTACCCGAGCATAAGTTCTTCGTCAGCATTTAAACTGCAGTTTTGAGCAGATCCTTGAAAACTCCAAGCTTCGAGCTGGACGGAGTTTAGCCCATCAGAATCACATTATCCAAAACGTGAATAATGCCGTTGTCGGCCTCAATATCCGCCGCAATCACCGTGGCATTCTTCACCTCAAATCCTTCCTCCCCATTAATAGGAATCGGAGCCCCCTCCAGAGAGTCCACCTGACTCATCTTCACCAGATCCGCCTGGGTGTACTTCCCCGACGCCACATGAAACGTCAAAATTCGCGCTAGCTGGGGCGGGTTATCCACCAGGGTTTGCACCGTACCTGGGGGTAACTTAGCAAAGGCATCATCATTGGGCGCAAACACCGTAAACGGGCCGGGGCTTTGTAAGGCTTCCACCAGGCCAGCGGCTTGCACCGCAGCAACCAGGGTAGAGAAGCCTTCGGTATTGACAGCGATATCAACGATTGTGGGCATCAGTTTTATGGATTAAACAGCCAAAAAGTGAATGTCTAAACCCATCAGCTTTGCCGCCTCTTACTTCCCAGGGGCCTGGTTAATGATGGCCGCAGAGGGTAAATCGAAGGGGATGATCTGATAGGGAACTTGTGAATAGACCGTCAGGCCCGCGATGACGATCGCTGCGGCAGCAAAGAAGGGATCGAGCTTATCAAGTAGTTGTCTCATCGGTTGTTCCTCAAAACGGTTTGTGAACAAAGTAATCAACAATACGAGCGTAATCGTTGTCTCTTCTAGACTCCTTCAGTGCCAGCACCGAAGGCTGCGGAGGGAAACGGCCATGGGGATCGGAAATTATCTATAATCCTGGCGCTGAATCTCCCTGAGGCGAGCTTCGGGGCGGAGGAAGCGATCCATCTGGGCTTCAAAAAATTGGCGGTTAGCCAGGCGGTGGCGGGGATTGGGGTCATCCAGCGGGTATAGCAGCGCCGTCCGCAAGGCTTGGATCACTGCTGAGGTGACGTTGTACATGGACCTTTGAAATGTCACCCCCAACTGAATCAGCATGTCGTCCTCACCGCGACAGTAGTCTTCGTAGTAGTCGAGCAGGTACTGGGGCAAGAAGTGCAGCATGTCTTGCATCAGCAATGTGGGCGGAATGCCCGCACTCCCTACGGGGAAGACATCAGCATAGAGAATGCCGTAGTGAAAGTCGTTTTGGTCTTGGGGCACCTCGTGGGCCTGGGCGTTGTAAGACTTGGTGCCTCGGAAGGGAGCCGTGCGGTAAAACACTGATTCCACATAGGGTAGGGCCGCTTCATAGAGCCAGGTAAACGCCTTTGATTTGGGAATCAGCTCAAAGCATTCGTCGCCGATGTAGACATGGTGATAAATGGGGCGACCCGCTACCGCAAAAATACCATAGACTAAGAAATCCATGTCTGCAGGGACACCAGCAAAACCGCCTTCATCGTAGATATCCGACATTTCAAAAAAGACCGGGGCCATCACCTCCCAAAACTGACCGAGGTTGGCGTAGTAGGACAGCTCTCGACATTTCTCGTAGAGCATTTCGGGAAAGAGCTTGTGTAGCCCCAACATTACCGGATTGCCCTTGAAGTAAGCCTTGATGGCGCGATCGCAGTTGGCCTTGTACTCGTCGGTATACAAGAAGTCATTGAACCGCCCGCCCATCTCTTGATGCCAGAACATGGCTCGCATGCAGGCTTCGGCGAACTCCATGTTGACGCGATCGTGCCAGAGATGAAGCAGCAGCTTCGGTAGCTTACGCTTGGTTTCACCCTTGGCTATAAACTCCAGTAGCTCTGGGTGGGCTGTGGCTTCGCCACGCCAGATGCGTAGGTCGGCGGTCTCCCCAGCATAGTGATTGGGCAGATCTAAGTATTCCTTAGGCAAGAAGTATTTAAAAACAGGCACCGGATTTAAAAACACCCGCTCGGCAATGTAGAGCAAGTCCCGCCAGTAAAAGTCCATTGGCACCGCATAAGCCTTGTAGATGCCAATGATCTGCATCAGATTTTCCGGCGTATCCGGCAGCATCGAGCCCCCCGCTTCGAGCCGATGAATCACGTCAGCATGGGCATGGGTTGATGGGGGAATCAGGTCAGGTTTGGGCGGGGTGGCGGTGGTCATGGGTCTTGGGTGGAGGGGGTTAAGGGGCGATGGGGCAAAGGGTGATGGGGTAGGGGCGCAAGCCTTGCGCCCTTCTAATCAAAGGGCAAAATTATTCGGCATCATTAGGAGGGGCCTGCAGGGGAATGAAGCCATGGGCAAGAAACCACGTATTCGACCGATCGCGATTTGTCTCTTTCGCCAAGGTGACCGCATCCTGGTTTGCGAAGACATCGACGCGACGAGACAACTGCACTTTGGGCGACCCTTGGGTGGCGGCATTGATTTTGGTGAAACCAGTGAAGCTGCGATCGCCCGTGAAATACGGGAGGAGTTGAGTGCTGAAATCCATAGCATTCGACTGCTGGGGATTTTGGAATCGGTGTTTGAGTATGAGGGCAAGCCGGGTCATGAAATTGTGTTTGTATATGACGCCAAGTTTGTCGATCAGTCGCTGTATGAACGGACAGAGCTGGTTGTGCAAGAGGGCAAACGGCAGTTTAAAGCGCGGTGGCGATCGCTGGATGACTTTCGCCGAGATGACCCTCACTTAGTCCCTGAGGGGCTGTGGCAGTTTTTGTAGCCCCGTTCAACGTTAAGGCGGTGGCCTCAGTGGCCCTAGGGGCAATCGGCGGGACAATCGGCTTCATGAGTGGGGCCGAGTCCACCAGCGCGATGGCTGTGGGCTCACCCCAGCGCACCAGCCAATTGGGCTGAATGCCCAAGAACAAAATCAGCGCTGCCAAAATCACGGCTGGGACGCGCTCTGAGAAGGTCACCTTGGGGAAGTACGCAATGCTGTTATCGAGCTTGCCGAAACAGGTGCGGTTTAGCAGGATGACAAAATACACGGCGGTCAAGCCAGTGCCCATCACGGCTAACAGCGTCGGGAAAGGGTATGCGGCATAGCTGCCTTGAAAGACCAGAAACTCGGTCACAAAACCGACCAGACCCGGAATGCCGGCACTGGCCATACCCCCCAAAACCAGCAAGGCACTAATCAGTGGCAACCCCCGAATTGGGTTCATCAAGCCATTCAAAACGTCCAGTTCACGAGTGCCCACCTTGGACTCGACCACCCCCACCAGGTGGAACAAAATCGCCAGGATCAGTCCGTGGGAAATCATCTGGGTCACCGAACCGGTGAGAGCCAAGTTAGTCAGGGCCGCGCCGCCCAGCAGAATGTAGCCCATGTGACCCACAGAGCTGTAGGCGACCATGCGCTTGATATCTTTTTGGGCGATCGCCGTCACCGCCCCGTAGAGCACGCTCGCTGCGCCCCATCCGGCCAAATAAGGGGCCAACAGCGACCAAGCCTCAGGGAACATGCCCAGTCCAAACCGAAATAAGCCGTAGGTGCCGAGTTTGGCCAACACCCCACCCAACATAATCGCCACCGGTGTGGAAGCCGCCACATAGGTATCCGGTAGCCAAGTATGGAAAGGCACTAGGGGAATTTTGATACCAAAGGCGACCAGCAGCAGCCCTAGCAAGATCACCTGAGTGGCCAAGGGCAATTCCTGACCCAGGACCGGTTGATAGGCGAAATCAAACGTACCTGTGAACAAAACGGTGGCCAAGAAACCTGCTAGCATCAGCGCCCCCGAGAGGGCGGTATAGAGCAAAAACTTAGTGGCGGCATAGTTGCGCTTCTCACCGCCCCAGATCGCTACCAGCAGGTATAGCGGCACCAGCTCAATTTCATAGAGCAAGAAGAACAGCAGCAGATTCTGGGCCACAAAGGCCCCAGCCACCCCGCCGCTGACCAATAACATCAGGGCATAAAAGAACCGAGGCCGCTCGATATCTGCCCGGCTTGTCCACAGGGCAATCCAGGTGATCAGGCTATTCAGCCCCACCATCAACAGCGATAAGCCGTCCATCCCCAGTTCATAGTTCAACCCCAATTGCGGGACCCAGGGCAAAAATTCTCGAAACTGAAAGCCTGGATCCGCCAGATTGAACTGAGTAAATAACCAAATCGTCCACAGCAGCGTGAAACCCGAAATGGCCAAGGCCCCGGCTCTCCCCTGTTGTGGAGAGACCTTAGGCAAGAAGGCGATCGCGCCAGCGCCGAAGATGGGTAACCAGATCAAAACACTCAGCATCGTTGTTAGAGGTAGAGGGATAGGTTAGAGGCAGAGGAATAGGTTAGAGGCAGAGGAATAAAACAGCAGAGCGATCAGAGCGTATGGGCCTAAACCCAGGCTGCGCCCTAAAAAAGTCCAAAAGGTGCGGTCAACAAACTGGGCAAATATCGCCAACTCATCACCACGCTAATCAGCGCCACCCCAATCGAAATGGTGAACACATAGAACTGAAATCGCCCGGTGTTGCTGTATTTCAGGGTTTCGCCACTGACTAGCGAGGCCAGACCCACCAGATTGACAAACCCATCTACGAGATAGCGATCGAGCCAGTCAGTGAGGCGCGACAGCAGCGCCACCCCCAGCACCACCGACCCCTTATAAATACGGGGGGTGTAAAAATCGAATGCCAGCAAGTTGCGAATGCTGCTGGGCACGATGCCCGCCGGATTCTCGACCAATCGCCCCATATAGAGCAACGCGCCAATCCCAAAACCAGCCGCACTGGCCCCAGTCAATGCCAGAGCCAAATCGATGTTGAGGCCAGCCCAATCCGGCAGGAGGTGTACCGCTTCTAAAATCAAGGGCATGTGCAGGGTCAAGCCTGCCGTCAGCGCCATGGGCACCACCATTAACCAAAGGGGTTCCGGAGCGCGAATCGTCATTTGATTGGGTTGACCGGCAAACATCAGCCCAAACATCCGCGCTAAGGCAAAGGCCGCAATCCAGTTCACCGCCAGCACTAAGCCCACCAAAAGCCCTTGATGGGTCTCCCACAGTCCAGAGATGAGCTTGAGCATGGCCCAAAACCCCCCCAAGGGCGGCAGGGCGACAATGCCCCAAATACCGACCAAAACCGACAGTCCAGTCACCGGACGCCGTTGCCATAACCCGCCCATTTGGGTCAAATCTTGGGTGATCACGTTGATGATGACCGAACCCGCCCCCATCACCAGCACGCCCATAGCCAAGTCATAGGTCTAGACCAATAACTGGGCCGCTTCAGGTTGTAGAGCCCACTCCGTTTCAAACATATGTCCCATGTAGGCACTGGACAGATAAGACAGTACCCGCTTGATATCCACCTGGGCCGCAGCAATCAGCGATGCGCCTACGGCGGTAATGCCCCCGATCGCGATCAGGGCCGACAATGTCATGGGGGACAACGCCAGAACGGGTTCTAGCTTGACCAGGATCCAAGCACCGGTGGCGACCACCACAGCATTCCGCAAGATCGTGCTAGGCAAAGGCCCTTCCATGGCTTCATCAAGCCAGAGATGTAGAGGGAACTGGGCGCATTTACTCATCGGTCCAGCGATCAGACCAATCCCAATCAACCCAATCCAGGCGGGATCGACTTCGGCAGTCTGGGCCCAAGCTGCTAGCTCTCGGAAGTCCCAGGTGCGGGTAAAGGGATAGATGGCCAGTACCGCCATCAGCAGCACCAAGTCTCCGATTCGCTTTGTCAAGAATGCGTCCCGCGCCCCGGTCACCACCAGGGACTGGTTGTACCAGAATCCCACCAGTAGATAGGTTCCTAGGGTCAAAACTTCTAGGAGGATGTAACAGAAAAAGAGGGAGTTACACAACACCAGGGCATTCATTCCCGCTTCGAACAGGGCCATGAAGCCAAAAAAGCGCCCCCAGCCCCAGTCCATCTCCAAATAGCCCACTGCGTAAATTTGGGCCAGCAAATTCAGACTGGTAATCAGGACCACAGCCCCAAGAGTGGTGGCTGAAACTTCTAGGGGCACTGTCAGATTTAAGTCCGCCGCTTCCAGCCAAGGGGCAAAAAAGAATTGAGGTGAGGAGTGACGATTCCACAGCGCCTCGAAGGCCAACACGCTGTGGATGAGGGCCATTAGCGTTGCGGCAATGTTGATGTAGCCGGCTGGACGGGGTCCCGTACGGCGAATCAGCCCCGGAGACCAAGGAATCGTTAGCAAAGACCCCATCAGGGGATACAGGGGAATCAACCAACTGGTTTCGGTAATCATGGTGGACGGGTGGGGTGGGGGCGCAGTCGAAATCCAAAAATTAAGAATGACCTTCCCGCGTAGATTCGATCTCAGAATCTATGCGAGACAGTAGCTCTAATAGACTCAAGTCTATGTTTCGATCAGTTTACATCTCTTAGGGACTTTGAGTCTATTTAATCATTGATTCAGCTAAATTCTTTTCTTGAATTTGATTGATAAATGTCTTTTGTGACATTCGCGCACTTCATGTGCTAAAACGCCTGGCGCTCGATGCTGCTGGCGGTTTCTTGTCCTTCGCTTATGTCATGACACACCATAGTTAAAGGCAGTTTCTTTTTGGTCAGATGCCTCACTACCAAATCGGCGGCAGTCTCGATTACGATGCCCCCACCTACATTGAGCGCCAAGCGGATAAAGACCTTTACACCGCATTGTTGGCGGGCGAGTTTTGCTACGTCTTCAACTCCCGTCAGATGGGCAAGTCATCGCTGATGGTGCGCAGTTGGCATCGGTTACAAACAGAGGGCCATCGCTGCGCAGTGGTGGATGTGACCAATATCGGCAGTGACAACATTACCCCAGAGCAGTGGTACCGGGGCATGATGGGTACCTTGGCGATGCAGTTTAATCTGCACACCCGTGACATCCGCACCTGGTGGGATCAGCGCAACCATCTCTCGTTAACCCAAATCCTGAGTCAGTTTATTGAGCTACTGCTGGCCCAGTGCCCCGAGCAGCGATTGTTTATCTTTGTGGATGAGGTGGATAGCCTGCTGAATCTGCCCTTTTCTGTAGATGACTTTTTTGCGCTAATCCGCTTTTGCTATAACCGTCGGGCCGTGGAGCCAGACTACAAACGCCTCACCTTTGCCATTTTTGGCGTCGCTGCTCCTGCTGACTTGATTGCAGATAAGCAACGGACGCCGTTCAACATTGGTCGGGCTATTGTTCTCAGTGGATTTAGTCCAGAAGCAGCGGCACCCCTAGCCCAGGGCTTAGAAATCCAAACGCCGAATACCCAAGCGATTTTGCAGGAGGTGCTGCGTTGGACGGGGGGCCAGCCTTTTTTGACCCAGAAGCTCTGCCAGTTGCTGGTTACCTTCAGCCAAACGGCAGTGAATGATCCGCTGAATGTGCCCCCTGGAATGGAGAAATTTTGGGTGGAGAGTGTGGTGCGCGATCGCATCATCACCCACTGGGAATCTCAAGACGAACCAGAGCACCTGCGCACGATTAGAGACCGGCTCCTCTACGATGAACGGCGCACGGGGCGCTTGTTGGGTATTTACCAGCGCTGGCTAGAGGGTCACCCCATTCCCACTGATGACAGCCGAGACCAGATTGAGCTGCTGCTGAGTGGCTTGATGGTGCAACACAAGGGGCAACTGCGGGGTAAAAATCGGATTTACGAAGCAGTCTTTAACCTAGATTGGGTGCAGCGACAGCTCACTAACCTGCGCCCCTATGCCCAGACATTTGATGCTTGGGTTGCCTCCCAGCAGATGGATGAGTCCCGTCTATTGCGAGGACAGGCCTTGCGAGATGCTCAAGACTGGGCGCGGGGAAAGAGTCTTAGCGATTTAGACTATCGCTTTTTGAGTCTGGGTCAGGAACAAGAGCAAGCAGAGATCCAAAAGACGTTAGCTCTAGAGAAAGCCCAGGCAGCAAAACGTACCACTCGCCTGCAGCGCATTCTTTTGGGAATGACCTCAGGGGCATTGGCCATCGTTTCCTTACTGGGGCTGGCTGCCTTTTGGCAATACCGACGAGCGATCGCCAGTGAACGCGCCTCCCGTCTCAATGAAATTCGGGCCTTGATTTCATCGGCGGAGGGACGGTTTGCTTCTCATCAAGAGTTGGATGCTTTGGTTGATGCAATCAAAGCCAAGCGTAAGCTAGCGGCGCTTGAAGATGACCATCCAGAACTATTGGTGGCTGCAAATCGGACACTTGAGCAGATTGTTTACTGGATGAGCGAACGCAATCGGTTATCCGGCCATGAGGACACCATTCTCGGCACAGCCCATAGCCCCGATGGCACATTCATTGCCACCACAAGTGGAGACGGAACGGTCAGGCTCTGGGCCAATGATGGTCAGCTCATCCACACCTTCGCAGGGAATGCGACCACCAGTGGGGTGGCATTCCATCCCCAGGAACCGCTCCTGGCCGCGACCAATTTGGATGGGAGTCTCCAACTTTGGAACTGGGAAACCAAAACGCTCTTGCAATCGATTCAGGCCCACGCCGGCATTACTTGGGATGTTGCCTTTAGTCCCGATGGGACGTTTTTAGTCTCGGGTGGGACGGATCAGGTGGCTAAGGTCTGGGATCTGGATGGCACCCTCCTAAACACCCTGTCGGGTCATCAGAGTGTCATTTGGCAGGTGGCGGTCAGCCCAGCGGATCAAACCATCGCTTCTGCAAGCTTAGACAACACGGCTAAAGTCTGGGCCAGCGACGGCCAACTGCTGAGTACATTACCGGCAGCCCGGGATGGCGGTAGCCTCTGGAGTTTAGCCTTCAGCCCGACAGGCAATTTGGTTGCCACGGGCGGGGACGATGCGGTGGTTCAACTTTGGCAACCCGATGGAACGTTGAGCCAGACCTTGGCGGGGCATACCAAGCGGGTGACTCGGATTGCGTTTAGCGCTGATGGAACGGCGATCGCCGCCGCTGGGCTCGACAAAACCCTGCGGATTTGGGGTCAAGATGGTACTCCTTGGCGCATTCTGGAAGCCTCACGAGACCTGCGTCATCTGAGTTGGTCGCCGACCGATCCTAACGCCATGGTGACCGCTGGCACGGGTACCACCGTCCAGCTTCGGCAATGGGAAACTCCGTTACTCAAAACCATCTTTTTAGATGACGATGTTTGGGATATTGCCATCAGTCCAGACGGCAACTACATCCTGTCCGGTGACAGTCCCACCGTTCATGTCTGGGACCAGGACCGAACCATTACCGCCACCCTTACTGCTGATCAAAACACTCTGTTTGGATTTGATTTCAGTCCCGATGGGCAGCTAATTGCCACTGTTGGGGCGAGGGGCACCGTAAAACTGTGGACCCAGACGGGACAGTTCTTGAGAGATCTGCAGGGACATACGTTTCAGACTTGGGATGCAGCCTTTAGCCCTGATAGTCAACAGGTCGCAGCGGGAGCAGAGGATGGCACCATTCGTATCTGGACTGTGGCGGGGAAACGCCTCCACACTCTGGAAGGCCATCAAGGCCCCGTGCATCGGGTTGCGTTTAGCCCTGACGGTCAAAAGCTTGCCTCATCTGGGGCCGATGGCACGGTGCGTATCTGGCGTACCGATGGCACCCTTCTGCACACAATGGAAGCCCATGGTTCAGCGGTGTTTGGATTGTCCGTCAGTCCAGATGGTCAATTCATTGCCTCTGCTAGCCCAGATTCCCTAGCGAAGGTCTGGCGGTGGGATGGCACCTTGGTCAGAACCTTAGAAGGCCATACCAATGCCCTATTTGGGGTGGACTTTAGTGCGGACAGTCGGCTGTTGGCTACCGCCAGTGCTGACAATACTGTGATCCTGTGGGACTTGAGTGGTGATCCGGTTAAAACCCTCTATAGCCATGGCTCAGGCTTCAAAAGCGTGAAATTTAGCGCGAGTGGTGAGCTAGTCACCGTGACCGAGGATGGCACCCTGACTCGCTGGAATCTGAAGGAGATTCTGACCTTAGATGAGCTGGACTATGCCTGCACTTGGATTGCCGATTACTTGCGAACGAATAGTGAGGTTGCAGAGAGCGATCGCACCCTCTGTGCCGGCATCTAACGCTATTCATCAGCCGCCATATTGCGAAAAGCACCTGACGCAAAGGACAGAAAAGGCGGAAAAGACGGGGAGCTGATGGGGATAATTCCCGTTACAGAACTTTTGTGAGAGGTTATTAGGTGATTTCATATAAACATCTATGTAGCCGAATATTAGGTTATGAGTCCTGATGAAGTCCTATCCGCGATCGAAGAAAGATTTCTCAGGCGCAGCTTGACTCCAGCAGAGCGCATCGTTCTGGGACAGACTTGGAATCAAAGAACCTATGACCAGATGGCGCAACAATCTGGCTATGGTGATGCCCACCTTAAAGACACGGGCTACAAACTATGGCGAGAGATTTCTCAAGCCTTAGGGCAGCGAGTCACTAAGAAGAGCTTGTTATTTGTTCTGCAAGACTATCTTCAGTCATCGGCCAGTATATCCAGTCGGCCCTCTAAAACTAAATCTAGAGCGTTAACACCAGACAGATCTCCTGTTCAGTACCCATACCCGGCTGGCCCACTGCCTTACAACTCTCGTCTTTACATCCATCGTCCCCCTAATGAAGAAATCGCTCATGCCGCAATCCAGCAACCGGGTGGATTGTTGCGCATCAAAGCACCTCAAAAAATGGGCAAAACGTCCCTAGTTTTTCAGCTCATTCAAACAGCTAAAAAACAAGGGTTGGGCCTTGCTTATATCGATCTTCAAGCTGTTGATAGCGTTGTACTTTCAGAACTTTCTACCTTTCTAAAGTGGCTTTGCTCTAGAACCAGTCAAGAACTGCAACTACAACCCAAGATTGATGAATATTGGGAACCCTTAATGGGCCATAAAGTTAGCAGTGAAATTTATTTTCAAGAATATATTTTGAAGCAACATGAAGCGCCTGTTGTTTTAATTATCTCTGCCGCTGAAGATCTAATTGAACATGTGAATTTAGCTCAAGATTTTTTCCCCTTGCTGCGTGCATGGCATGAGAAGGCAAAGTGGAGTTCGATTTGGAGAAATCTGCGGATCGTAATTGTTCACTCTACCGAGATTTATGTTCCTCTCAAGATAAGTCAATCTCCCTTCAATATCGGTCAGTCCATAAAGTTGCCTGGTTTTACCGTCAATCAAATATATGAATTAGCCAGCCGATATGGCTTAGGAGAGATTGATCAGCTTCGTGCTGAAAGGTTACTTGATTTGACGGGCGGACATCCTTATCTGATAAATATATTTTTTTACTATCTAGCCATGCAAGGACTCGCGTTTGCGGATCTGATGAACGCTGCCTCTACCCCATCTGGCATCTATGGAACTCACCTGAGGCAGTACCTGGCATTACTCAATCAAGAGTCTGATTTGGTCACGGCATTTCAACAAGTTATCTCTACACCTGAACCTGTTGAGCTGGATGCTATCACGCTGTACCGCTTAGAAAGTCTAGGTCTCGTCAACATCCAAGGTTATAGAGCTGTACCCAGTTGCCAAATTTATCGTTTGTATTTTCAGCAACAGTTAGGGATTTGACGCATACGGTTTGATCTCTAGAATATGCTTTATAGGCTAAATCTTCATGCTTTATAAGCCCTTATAGAAAATTGCAAGGTAAAAGCGGCCATGATGGTCTCTTTTGTTATTCAGAAAATAGATATATTGGCAGACTTTACCTAACAATCCGACTTTACTTCTGTGATCAATATGCGCTTATATGTGAGGGCACGTCACTACTCACAAGAAAACTAGAATTAATCTTTTCTTGTCTCTTTTTGGGATCTGCTTTTTGGGATTTAAAAGAGAGGTTTAAAGCCATTGAATCTGGTTGGGCTGATGGCTCATTTATGGAAGATGATACCTTGAAAAGGCAGCAGTCTAGCTATCTAAAGGAAGTTGGCCAGCTTCTTTGTCAGACGCGTCAGAGTCTGTCCATTAGTCTTGATGATGTTGTTGCTCAAACTAGGATTCCCTACCACCATTTGCAGGCGATTGAGGAAGGAAACTTAGGAACGTTGCCACCTGCGATCTATGCGCAAGGATTTATTAAAATCTACGCTAATTTTTTGGGCTGCAATGGAACAGGACTGGCGTCTAAATTCCCTACAACCTTAAACTCTGGTTGATTGGTCAGTGTAGTAAGGGCGATTTACTGAGAATAGCTTTCCCATTAAGCCAACTAGCAGTTATGAAAGAGCAAGTCTAGGATCCGGGGAAGGTCATCCATCATTGATTGAAAGGTGGCAAAATTTCTGGACCGCATTTTTCTTTTGCAATTGATCATGCGATTGCGCGTCAGCAAAGTGTGGGGTAAGTCGCTAAATCATCTCAATGCCAGGGTCTTTGCATTCAGCCAGCCCTCTTAAAAAGCAGTATCCTCATCACCATAGAGAGATGCAGCTTGCTGGGTCTTGATTAGGTATGGAGTAACCCCATGGATTTTTTGGAGCGATCGCGGCAAACTCGCCGTCTTGGCAAAGTCGTCAAATCAAACTCCCACTGCGACTATGTGGTGCAGGTAGATGACAGTCATGACGTTACCGCCCCGCCCCCGCCAGAAGCCTATGGGTTTGGTAAGATTGTGGCGCAAGAAGAAGGCGAACGCCAAAGGGCCGTGGGTTTGAAATATAACAACCAGTTAGTTAACCAAATGTTTATGAAAAACGGGACGCGCCAAAACAACGA
>JBHJIP010000103.1:0-12054 GCA_050043365.1 Leptolyngbyaceae cyanobacterium | reverse complement strand
GCTACGTCAGTAGCAGCAACTGTGTCAGATTCAGCTGTGCTGTCCGAACTGGTTGTGGCCGGACCAGTACAGCTCGCAAGACCGAGCGTGCGTGCGATCGCACCTGCTAGTACACCGCGATTTTGAACAAAATATCGTTTCATTGACATTCCTCTATAAATAACGTTTACAAAAAATCATCAAAAACATGAGGAACAACAGCCATGTGCCTAGTGGGCCCATTGGTCAGTTCGACATCCCCGCTTGAAAAAAATGATGAGAATCAATGCTAACTAACCCCTTTCCTATGCTTTAGTACGTTGGGATAGCGCTTAATTCAATAAGCTTGGTCCACACTGAGACAAAACTATCTGGATTCAAAGCCTAACATCCATTGTAAACATTTTTTGCCTAGACATTTATATAGCTAAGCCTCTACACTTATAAAGGCTTTTAGGGCTACTTATCAGGAAAATATTTCATCAGTGTTCGCTACATTTTGTCAGGGACAGTCCTATTAGCCGCAGTTTTCACAAGCGTCTGACGGTTTAAAAAGTTGGTTTAATTGGGCCACTCGCTACGGGGTCGTTGCGAATCATCTTCTCTCTTTAACCGCGCTGCTCTTATGCAGACTAAATGAGAGAATGCTTTGTCCTCGCTACTATCAAATATTTTAGGTTGATGTTAGAAATTGAGAATTTGTCGGTCGATTATCAAGGCACGCGGGCGGTCCACAATATTAGTTTTTGTGTGCCTAAGGGCCAAGTAGTTGGCATCATCGGCCCTAACGGCGCAGGTAAAAGTACGCTCGCGGAAGCTATTTTGGGTTTGGTGCCCACAACGCAGGGAACCGTTCGCTTCCAAGGAATGCCTCTAAGGCGGCAGCTGCTTAAAACGGCCTACGTACCCCAACGCTCTCTCGTCGATTGGGATTATCCAGTGACCGTTTGGAATGTGGTGATGCTGGCTCAGACGATTCAAGCGGGCCTTTTCCGTGGGTTTAGTCGCAAGGCTCAACATCTGGCCTCTGCCGCCCTTAAACGAGTCGAAATGTATGAATTTCGCGATCGCCCCATTGGTGAACTATCCGGCGGGCAGCAACAGCGCGTGTTTCTAGCCCGCGCCCTAGCCAAAGAAGCGGAGCTGCTCATTTTTGATGAGCCCTTTACGGCGGTTGACCGCAAAACGGAAGATATTATTTTTGATATTTTTCAGGATCTGCGGGCAGCAGGCAAAACGGTGCTGGTGATTAGCCATGACCTGGGGGATTCCCTGGCGGTTTATGACCAACTGCTGCTGCTCAATAAGCGTCTAATTGCCCAAGGCCCCCGTCACGAAGTCGTCACCTCCGAAAAATTAGAACGGGCCTACGGTCGGGGACTTGCCCGCGTCTTTGCTTAGCATCGTTACATGACACTGCAACCACTTCAGAGGAGATAGGAACCCTTCATGTTGGACTGGATTATTGAGCCGTTGTCGTTGTCCTTTATGCAACGGGCACTCATGTTAGGCATTTTTCTGGGTGTCCTCTGTGCAGTTGTGGGCAGCTACATGGTTGTGCAGCGGATGGGGATGTTAGCCCATGCCATTTCTCACTCGGTGATGGCGGGCCTGCCCATTGCCTACGTGATTGGTGTTGCTCTCTCGTTAGGAGCCTTGGTTTCTGGGGTGTTCAGCGCCTTGGTGCTCTATTTAATTGAGTCGCGATCGCGGGTGAAAACAGATACCGCGATGGCCCTGATTTTGACCTCATTTGTGGCCCTTGGCGTCACGCTCGTCAGTGTACTTCCTGGGGCAAACCGGATTGATTTAGTTCATATTCTGTTCGGCAACATTCTCGGGGTCACCATGAAAGAGGTGTGGTGGAGCCTGGCGGTTACTGTGGTCGCTGTTATCTTAGTGCGCCTGTTTTTTAAGGAGCTGTTGTTTTACACCTTTGACCCTAAAGGGGCTCGGGCCAGCGGTATGCCGGTGCATTGGTACAACGCTTCACTGATTACGGCGATGACGGTCACCATCGTCGTTTGTTTACCTACAGTGGGTGCACTCTTGGTCGTGGCATTGCTCGTTGCGCCAGCCGCCACTGCCTATTTGCTGGTTAAGCAACTCCACCAAATGATGTGGGTGGGGTCAATTATTGGGGCGCTGTCCAGCGTGGTTGGCATGTACCTGAGCTATTACTTAGATGCACCGTCCGGAGCTGCAATTGTCCTGGTTTCATTCTGCTTCTTCTGTTTAGCCTTTGTCTTTAGTCCATCGGATGGTTTGTTGAGTAGCGTTTGGACCCGACGCCAGCGATCGCAATTGACCGATCCCGATGAAGTTGATCAAACCCTAGTGATGTCAAGCCTAAATTCACCCGAGAGAAAGTTCTAAATACTATCTCTAAAATATTCGTAATAGGGGTTAGACGCCTCACTATTTCGTCAAATTCCTGGGCTGACGCTTCAAAGGGCTGCTGAACCGTTTTCATTGTTCCTAATCCGATCCTGATTGGCACGAATGGAGCAAGCGTAGGGTGGGTTTTTATCTACTCATGTACTGAAACATTGAGCCGGTATCACGAGAACGCACCATCTCCTTTATTAAGGGTGTGTTTACCTAAAGGCAACGCACCCTACTTACTGTGCCTTGAGACCCGCCAGAAAGGTTTCATCATCGGCCACTTGTGGATTGAGATTTTTAGAACGTGATAAAGTAGCCGACACCATGTTGAGTGGCTACGGATCATCTCTGGGATCATCGCTTTCCGAATATAGAGACTCGCCTGGCGTGAAATAGATGAACTTGGCACCGTTTGGTGCGCCAGGTTTGTGCCAGATTCCTTGCGGAACCACAAACGATGAACTTGCGGGAGCCTTGAAGTGCTTTGGCCCCACTTCTTCTAGGAGGGTGATTTCTACAACACCTTCGATGACGTAGAAGAACTCATCAGTGTCTGGGTGCATCTCCCAACCGGGCGAAACCCCGTTAACGTTACAAGTGCCAAAAGTCTTGCCGTTGAAACTGCTGAATTCTAGGAAAGACCCCTCTGGATGTTCAGCGAGCAGTTTTGTGACGTTGGAGATTTCCATAGAACGTGCTTTCTTTATTACTTAACCCTGGAACCTAACATGATCGAACTCTAGCCGCCTAACGCCCAACTCAGCGGGAAACCGGAGCCCAGCGTAGGTTTGTCCGTTAAATTTGCTGGTTATGCATACTTCCCAATAACCTCATGGCCGTATGAATTGTCGATAGAGCAAAGCCAGTTACCACTTGGCGATTTATTGAAGACATAGGTAGCCTTGCGCTCAGTAGCAGGAAAGCCGGGACCGCAAATCACAGTGTTTGCCAAAACCAAAGCTGTGTTGCCTGACTCTAGAATCTCCATGCCGTTTTGTTCAACTTGCAACCCGTTTTTGAAATATGCAGCTATGGCTTCAAAAGCTTTGCGAATTGCGTTTTTCCCAATTGCATTACGACCAGGCTCGACAACTAAAACTGCATCATCACTATAAATAGCCATAAGCGCATCAAAATCTTCGGAAACGATAGCTTTGTCAGCCATTTCGATTTGAATTTCTACTGGATGTCGACTCACTAACTTATTTCTCCTTTATTCGTGGCGACTTGTTGTGCAGCTTTAGAGCATCTATGAACTGTGCTCTTGAGACTGGGCACCCAACCAGTTCTGCTGAAACTCTCCTGACAGCACAAACTTCGGAAATGTATAGAACTGCTCGGTGTACAGGCGAGCCGCAAAATTCCAGCCACTGCTGAAGGGTTCCGGAGCCTGCACTTCTAGAGCATGTCCTTTGCGCTGCAACCCCAGTGATGCCATGGCTACGCTAACGCACGTCAAAGCTGGCAAGGGCTTGCGATAGGCGATCGCAGCGACTAAACCTACATGAGCTAGGACAAACAAAGGAACTGCAACCAAGTGGACTCGCAAGTTAGTCCGGTGAGCGTGGACATGAGAATAGGGTTTCATAGCTCATTCCTTTTGAATGTTGTCGACGTTAACATCAGGTTAGCGCGCCAAGTTAACGCTGTCAACTTCTTGTGATACGGTGTTTGTACTTAGTGAGTCAAGTCAGTTCACCGATGCCTAAAGTGCGTTCCAGAGCTACCTATCACCATGGCGATTTACGACGAGCGTTGCTTGACGCCGCATTAGCCATCATTGTGGAAGACCGGGATGCTACTAATGTTTCTCTGCGAGCCGTTGCCCGCCGAGTGGGCGTTTCCCAAGCGGCTCCCTATCGTCACTTTGCTGACAAGGACGCTTTGCTAGCGGCTGTGGCAGAAGAGGGATTTCAGCGGTTGCTGAAGGCTTTAGACACCGATACCGACTTCGACCCTAATCCGCTATCAAGGTTGCAGTCCAGCGGGGTAGCCTATGTAAAATTTGCGATCGCCCATCCTGCCCACTACCGAGTGATGTTTAGCACCTTCCGCATCGAGCCAGGGAATGACTCATCCCTGAACGCAGCGGCGGGGAAGGCGTTTGCCGTGATGGTGGATGCCATCTCTGCAGGGCAAGCCATGGGCGCAATACAACCTGGCCACCCCCGCCAGTTAGCCTGGATTACCTGGTCATTAGTTCACGGGCTGGCGCTTCTACTGATCGATCGTCAACTGCCGGTCGCCGATGAGCAGGACATGTTATCCCTAGTCACCCTGGCAACCCAGAGCTTGATTTATGGTCTTCAGAAACCAAGCTAGTTGAGCCTGGCGGGAGTAAGGCTCAACTAGTGGCCTTTATCCTTTCAAGGACGATTGGCAACTCATTTGAGAGGATCTCCGATTCTTTTGGTCCTTGAACTGATGTGCCTTTTGAATCAATGCTCATTGTAGGTAAACTGCCTCGGCCTAAACCGCCTCGCGGTGCTTACTGTGGGTGTCATCAGATCCTTGCCAAGTTTTTGGAGCGCTAATGTGAGTTTGAACTCGCTTCCATTGCTGGAAGGTTGTCTTCCTGGTGAATTGCCCGAAGACGTTTGTAATTGGGTCGATCCCAACCACCCCCTTCCGCGTAGCGTGCGGTACCACCGCAGTTACATCCCATCTCACCCCGCATTCTTTGTCGGTGGGGCGATGTTTTTGGGAATTGTGCCTGTCATCCAACTCATTTCACTGGTGACCGCATCCGAGATTACTGTGGGACGCATTATTTTGGTTGGCTCACTTACGTTGCCGTTCCTAATCGGGATCGGTTTCTTGCTAAGACGAGCCTCCCAATCGCGGGCCCTGCGCCATGATCATGCAGAAGGTCGCATCCGAGCAGGATTGTTCGTTAATCAGGACGTCTTCCTTGACTTTGATGGGAATCGTGCGTGGTTGTTTCCACGCGAAGTCATTGATGAAGTCCTGTTTCGACCGGCCCATTCCAGAGGAGGGTCGGAGCACCGTATGTGGTATCTGCCCGCCGTTGGACCTGCGAAGTTGCACGGGTTGGCAGCATCTGGAAATGCTGTCAAAGCCTTGCGTCGATGGCACAAAACAGGCCGTTTGCCGGCAGGTAGCGAATGGGAAAGGGGCACCGAGTGGTGACAGAATGTCACGCCAGGCCCGAAGATCTTTCTTTGCAAAAACTAAGAGGGCAACAGCCTTTATGGAATTCACACAGCGCTAACCTCCAAATCCCTTGCCCTGAGTGCCATAGCGCACCGTTCGGAAGCTAACCGCATTGGTGTAAGGGCTGTATAGGGCGTAAGTCGCCTTCCCTGGCGCTTTGCCAACGCTGCCCACGCCGACCACCTGGCGATCTCGGCTCGTTTAGCCTTGCCGCCAATTCTCGACCTGTAAATTGGCAACCCGCTCGAACTCTCGCTGGTTTGCTGTAACCATAATCAAATCGTGCTGTAGGGCAGTAGCCGCAATCAAGACGTCGTAAGCGCCGATGGGTTGTCCTTGAGATTTAAGCACAGCTCGGATTTGAGCAGCTTGTTCGGCTTCAGCGTTACTGAAAGGCAGGATGTTTGCAGAAGATAAAATGCTGGCGATCTCGGGTTCAATTTTCTGAGCCCGTTGTGGATTGAGGGCTAAGCCGTAGCGCAATTCCATCACGGTAATGGCTGAGATGGCTACATCAACCGGTGGCGTTTGCTTGAGTCTCGAGATCGTTCCCGCTTCGCCTTTGATGAAGTCGCTGATGACGCAGGTATCGAGCAGATAGCGCATCAAAACAGGTCCGGTTCAGGGGGTGGCAGGAGTTCGTCGCGGTAGGATTCAAATGCAGGGAAGTCAGGGGTGCCTTCGTAGGACAAGACGATGTCTGACCACTGTGAGATAGCGGCAGAAGTGGTTTGAGTCACCTGGCGTAAGGCTTGGAGAATCAAGGTTTGGAGCGGTACTTCTGATTGAGCTGCCTGACGAATCAAGTCTTGCTCTAAATCTGGCGGGAGGTTAATCGTGATTTGCATGGAAAGCCTCATCAGAAGGGAGCATTGCCTGCCCATCTTCTACAACTTTACACCGCTCCAAAGCCTTTACCCTGAGTGCCATAGCGCACCGTTCGGAAGCTAACCGCATTGGTGTAAGGGCTGTATAGGGCGTAAGTCGCCTTCCCTGGCGCTTTGCCAACGCTGCCCACGCCGACCACCTGGCGATCGCGCACCGTCTGCATCAGGGTCTGAGCTGGGGCATCCAGCGTTGTGACCTTAGAAGTCACCGCCCCTTCCGGAATTTGTAGGTGAAACGTCAACCCCGATCGCCCGCAAAACAGCGTATTGGCCTCTGCCCGCAGCAGCCGATCCAGCAGTTGCATGGGGGGCGTTTCCGGCGTCAGCAAGTCATCGCACCCCACTGTACTGCCGTGAATCAGCAGACAATCTAGCTCAAAGAAGCCAAAATCGAGCGACCTCAGCCACTGCACCGTTTGCCGTGGCATCGACTTCCAGAACTGTTCCACCCCGTCTGGGCCAAGCAGCTCCAACAACGCCGTCGCATTGGGGTCACTGCCCAATCCATACAGGTTGAAACACTGCTCTTCCCACCAGCCGAGGCAAACCTGGGGTTGCAGCTCCCCGCTCAAAGGTTCGCGCACCCGCTGCACCAGCGCCTCGCATTGGGGATGGGGACCGACCAGATCCCCCAGAATAAACAGCGCTTCAACCGAGTGGCGGCCCCGCTTGAAGTCATCGAGAACCGCTTGATAGGCGGAAAGATTCCCGTTGATGCCAGAGAGAATTGCCCAGTGGGTCATGGGATGGAGAGTGGATGGGTGGATGAGATGATGAGTGGATGGGAAAGGGGGAACTCAGTCCTGAGCTTCACTCCCCGTTCCCTGCTCCCTCTATCTCTCGCAAACATGGGTGGGGTCGTCGGCTTTTTCGGCATATTCCAGCCCTTGGGCTAGTCGCCAAGCAAAGATGGCGGGTAAGCCTTTTTCGACAATGGCGGCGCAGGTTTTCGCGTAGTCGTATTCAACTTCGCGGAGTTCCACCTGTTGGGTGTCGGTGTTGTAAACAACGTAGGTGGCATTGGGCCGACCGTGGCGGGGTTCGCCGACGGAACCGGCATTGATGATGCGCTTGAGAGTGGGTATGGGGGTGGATGGGTGAGGGAGTGAGGGAGTGGATGGGTGAGGGAGTGAGGGAGTGGGGGGGTGAACAACTTTGAGGGTGAGGGCGCTGTTCTCTAGGTTGCGCACGTAGGGGACGTGGGTGTGGCCACAGAAGAGGGTGTCGGCCCCAGTGGACATCACCCGTTCCAGAGCGATGTAGGCGCTGGTGTCGGGCAGCAAATATTCGTGCTTGCTATGGTGGCTACCGTGCACAAAGCTCAGATTGTCCTGCTGCAGGGTCAGGGGGAGTTCAGCCAGATAATTGCGGGTTTCGGAGGTGACGGCTTGATTGGTCCATTCATGGGCCAAGTGACCTCGGGTTTCGGCCAGCAGGGAGGGATAGCTGCAGTCACAGGCATTCAGCCCGTCAACGATATCTTCATCCCAACAGCCCTGACAGGTGGGAATGTCGAGTTCACGAATGCGCGCTACCACTTCGTTGGGATGGGGGCCGTAGCCCACCAGATCACCGAGGCAGTAGATCTGGTCCACGGACTGCTGGTCGATATCCCGAAGAACGGCGTTTAAGGCTTCTAGATTGCTGTGAATGCAGGACAGAACGGCGATGTTCATGTCACCTCCTGGGGAAGAGTGTCTTTGAGGGCCGCTTGATGGGCGGCGAGGAGCGAGTCGGAAAGATAGCAGTCTTTTAAGGTAGCAGCGATGGTCGAAGACCGGCCCAAAGGGCCATCGCCGTCCCCATGCAATCCATGCCCGACCACCTCAATGCCGCTAAAGCGATTGGGCCGCCCCTGTACCCAGCGAGGCAGTTTCAGCTCGGTGTAAGCGCGACCCAATAAACTGTTCACAAAGTCAAAGTGGAACGCTTGGCCGTCGGCCAAATCGAAAATGCCCTTCGCCCGATGGACTTCGCCATAGGCACCCTGGACCAATTCTTGCCAGAAGGTATCCAAGCTGGGTGGATCAAACACTTGGCCACTCAGGGGCGCTCGCCAAAGCTGGGCCAATAGTGGGTTAAGGGTGGATCGATTGCCGAGAATGACCTCATCGGCCCAACGCTGCCAGCCTGCATCCTGATTCTCCTCAGCCACCAGCGCCACCCGACGATGGGGGATGGTTTTGAGAAACGGAACGTCTATTTCGAGTTGAAAGCCTAATTCAAGATAAATGGGTATGCCCGCTGTTAAGCGCTGCAGCAGCTCCGTTTCAGACTGTTGATGGAAGATTTCGACTTGAGGAAACTTGGCTGCCACCAGGGTCGCATCAATGGGTACTGAGCCAGCCCCCGGCGTCACATAAACAGCAGATGTCGGCTCTTGAGCAAGCTCCTGAAGAATCCAGGTTGTCTTGCCTGCGCCACAGGGACCAGCGACAACGGTAAGCATGGACTTGTGACGAAGAAACGATAATCATTATCATATTGATCTCGTTCAATTCGAGCAACCTGAATAAGACGTTATGGCTCAGTCGCAGATCGATATTGCCGTTGTGGGCGCAGGGCCGCAAGCACTCACCCTGGTGACCCACCTGCTGCAAAAGAAGCAGACCCTGCGAAATCGTTTTGTCGTGCTGGATCCGGCGGGGGGCTGGCTGCGGCAGTGGCAGCAACAGTTTGCGGCTCAAGAAATTGCCGAACTGCGATCGCCTGCCGTCCATCATCCCGACCCCAATGCCCATGCCCTGAGAACCTTTGCCGAGGGCCGCTACCATGAGCTGCATGCCCCCTACGATCGCCCCGGCACGGTCTTGTTTCAAGAATTCTGCGACACGGTGGTGCAGCGTTGGCGATTGCAAGACCACGTTATCCCGGCTCGGGTGACGCGGTTGGAGCCTATATCAAAACGACCATCCCAGTTTCGATTAAGCCTCTCCACCGGGGATACGCTGCTGGCGCGACGGGTCGTGATCGCCACCGGCGGCGGACAACCCCATTGGCCGACTTGGACCCAGCAGGTCAGTACAATCTTTCCCCCAGAGCGGCTCTGCCATGCCAGTCAAGTCCGGTTGCCTGCCCTCGGTTCACTCGCGGGCGAAACGGTGCTGATTGTGGGGAGTGGCTTAACCAGTGGGCACCTAGCTGCCGGAGCGGTAAAGCGCGGGGCCAAGGTGGTGATGATGGCACGGCGCACCTTTCAAGAGAAGATATTCGATGCGGAACCGGGGTGGCTAGGACCCAAGTGTCTGAAAGGCTTCCACGCTGAACCCGATATGCAGGCGCGCTGGCAGATGGTGCAGCAAGCCCGCAATGGCGGCTCCCTAACGCCCGCTGTCATGACCCAATTGCGCAGGTTGGAACGGCGCGGGCAAATCACTTTTTATGAGCACTGTCAGGTGGCGGATGCTGAGTGGAAAGGGGATGCCTGGAACATCTGTTGCCATAACCATGCGGCCCATGATTGCATCGCCCATCAACCGATTCACCGCATTTGGCTAGCGACGGGCACCCAATTAGATATCCAGGCGCATCCGTTATTGGCAAATGTATGGGAGCGCTACCCCATTGCCACCGTCAACGGCCTGCCCGTGCTGGATGAGCACCTACGCTGGCCGGGATGCGAACTGTTTTTGATGGGGCCTTGGGCAGCCTTAAGAGTTGGCCCAGTGGCGCGGAATTTGTTTGGGGGAAAGCTGGCCTGCGACAGAATCGTGCCCGCCCTTACTAAGGCGACCCTATCGTTCGCTTAACGCTTGGCTGTCATTGGACCCTGCAGGCCATCCGCCATAATGAATTCACCAACCCACTGATGTACTGTGAGCGACGCTAAACCGAAAGACATTTGCCAGATCCGGTGCTTCAACACTGAGCTGGTGAACCACGTCCAAAACACGCTGCCCAGTGAAGACACCCTAGAGACGGCCCAAATCATCTTTGGTGCGTTAAGCGATCGCTCACGGCTCAAAATTCTCTATGCCCTCAGCCATGACCAAGAACTCTGCGTTTGTGATATTGCCACTTTGCTGAATGTCAAGGTGGCAACGGCATCCCATCATCTTCGCAAAATGCGGGACTTGAAGATCTTGAAACATCGAAATGACGGCAAACTGGCTTACTATTCACTGCGCGATCAACGGGTATCGGAAATTCTCGACTATTCACTGAAACAGGTGGTGAATTGAGATTTTGGGGATGAGAAAGTTTATAACGCTTACCTCTCTACTCGGCTAACCTCAGTTACAAAATGTCCGGAAAACTCTGCTTCTTTTTTGGCAAGATTTCACCGCTGTCAAGTCCAAAGTAGTATGAGACTCCTGTGTCAATCAGTACATGTAATTTTTCCTGATTATCCACGTGGTATTCTTCCTTTCGAAGAACGACTCCGATTGCTTCTGGAGCTAGACCTGTGCTCAGCTCGGGTGTTCCAGCAGGACGGATTAGATACCCTACTCTAGGATCACTTTCTTCGTAAATTGTGGCTTTTAGAATTGCTTCTCCAACTGCGAACCACCTTGCGATTTGTAGCAATGGGATACTAGCTCCTTTGGGCTTGTGTGCAAAGAAGTTTCGAGCTTGGGCAAGCTGAGCCAACCAGCCCTTGAAATGCTCTGGAAATGGGTAATCAGTTGAGGTCTTACAGATATCGTATAGCTGATCCAATCTTGGGCTTGGCATTTTGTCGATTAGCAGGTTTGCAATTTGATCAGACGAGTTCGCCAGGCACCACTTAAGACAGGTTTCAATTGCAGTGCACAAGAGCAGGACACTTGAAGCGTGTGATTGATTCAGCCCAACAAAATTTTCCCACGCGAGGCCATACAGTTCCCAAAACGGGGGCTGGTCATTTTCAGAGAAGTTAGAGAAGATCTGCTCAACTTCAGAGGCCGTCATACGAATCTGTTTTTGCGAGAAAACTTGCGAAAATGGAAGATTTAACCCTCTGCTAAGACGTGCTTTTGCGTTTTTGTTGAATCCTGAAAAAACATGCTCTACCTCACGCCTCTCTTGTTCAGTAAATACCCATGTCATGTACTTTAGAGGCTGGCCAGTGTTGAAGTCTCGCTCAGGCAAATTAAAGGGTGGTAAACGGACTCCCTTTGGCGAGCGTCTGAAGCAGAAGTCGACGAATTTTGCAGCATTTAGTACTTCCTGCTCAATACGAAGAACTGTGTGATGTAGCTCTGGGGACAAGTCTTGCCAGTGGGGCGCACGATCATGCTCAATGTTTTTAGCGAGAGATTGAACCAACTTCAACCTCTGATCTTTGACTATATCTACCGTGCAAGAAATGGTTACCCCTAGACTGGAAAATGCAACTGAATGCTTCCCCCAGGAATGCGAATAGGTAGGGAAATCATCCTTTGTCATTTCGGTCAAAAGGAGCTGGTTATAGTTGATCCGTATCCTGATAACACTCACAGCTCGACTATCCTTAAAGTCATTTAGGCAGTCGCCAAGTTACATAATATTCAACGTCAAAGCTGCTGGATCTTAGTGGTGCAGAAAAGTCCTGCAACCCCTTTGAATAGGTGAGTCTCATTTGAGACAGAGGTTTTTGAAAGAGGCACTCCATGAGAAGCTCAAGTTCCCCAACTTAGAACTAAGCTCATGGAGCATCCTCCTCTCCACC
>JBHJIP010000102.1:0-7073 GCA_050043365.1 Leptolyngbyaceae cyanobacterium | reverse complement strand
CCCCAACCACCACCCAACCCTTCATCATTCAGTTGGATGCCAATGGTCAGGTGCGGTTAAACAATCAACCCATCGACAAAGCAGCCCTCAAGGGTCAGCTAGAAGCCCATCTCAGTCGCCAAGAGGACCATACAGCCTATCTATTGCCTGACCAAGCGCTGCCCTACGAAGAGGTGATGCAGTTTTTAGGGGAAATGCGGGCCGTTGGGGGCGATCGGGTTTCCTTAGCGATTGAAGAGTAGCCCTTTCTTTCAGCCAGACATAGACCGTTTTAATTCACACCATGCGCTCCCGCCGCCGTCGTCCTAGCTCCCAGATACCCGAGGTCAATCTCGTCCCCATGATGGACGTGCTGATGACGGTGCTGACCTTCTTTATCATCATTTCCATGACCCTGACGGGGCAGCAGCTATTGGGCGTCAACCTGCCCCAGTCTGTTGACGGGGCAACCTCTCAATCTGAAGCCGAAGAGACGCCCGAAGAAACCTTAATTGTGGGTTTGGATAGCGAGGGCGCGATCCTTCTAGAAGATGAAGCCATCACCTTTACTCAGCTCACTCGACGGATTCAGGCTTACTTTGCCAGCCACCCCGAAGGCAAAGTAATTCTCAAGGCAGATCGAGAACTGTCCTATCGGGAAGTGGCTCAGTTCTTGACCCAACTTCGGGACATTGGCGGTAATCGGGTGTCTTTGGCGGTGGAATAGAATCGGCTGGCTGATATTTGAGCCAGACAATTTGAGCCGGGCAATAGGACAGTAGACAGGGTTGCCCAGTCTCGGCTCATAAAGGAATCGCTTTGCGCCACCATGAAGACAAGTTGAGCAGCAATTTAGGTTTAATACCCGAATGGCTTAAGTCAACATCATTTGCGAGGAGGGTTTTTAAAATGCGTGCCCATACACAAACTTTGCGTCGTTCACTCGTTATCGGTAGTTTTGCCGCCCTAATCGGGATAGCGCCTGCCTTAGCGGCTCAAATTGCAAGTTTCTCTGGCACCACCGTCGGTACTTACGCCTTATCCAACATTGCGGGTTCTGGCCAGAATGGTACCCCTTGCGTGGGCTATGGTGACCAAGACCCAGACCACAGCTTTAATCTCAGCGAAGGGACAAATGCCACCATCACCGTTGATAGCGATGGCGATACCACGCTTTTAGTTCGCAATCGGAGTACAGGTACAGTCTATTGTGGTCAAGACATCAGCCGTGGCAATCTAGACGATTCCATTACCGCCAATCTAGAGTCTGGCAACTACGACGTTTGGGTGGGCTCCCACAGCCAAGGCCAGCGCATTGGTTACGGGCTATCTGTGTCTGACTAGTCGGGTTAACCGTCTGCTGCCCACTGGTTTACTGACCCCCGGCAAACGCTAGGATAGTTCAGGAAATCTTTACCAAATGAGGGGCAAGACAGGTGCTAGAGACGCTGAAAGCGGATTTCCGGATCATCTTTGATCGCGATCCGGCAGCCCGTAACGGGTTGGAAGTCCTGTTTTGCTATCCCGGCTTACAAGCTTTAGTTTTGCATCGGTTTGCCCATAAGCTCTGGTCGATTGGGTTGCCGTTTATCCCCCGGCTGATCTCCCACGGGGCTCGGTTTTTGACCGGCATTGAAATTCACCCTGGTGCCTCCATTGGCCAGGGTGTTTTCATTGACCACGGCATGGGCGTGGTGATTGGCGAGACGGCGATCGTGGGGGATTACAGCTTGATCTACCAGGGCGTTACCTTGGGGGGGACCGGCAAGGAAAGTGGCAAACGCCACCCTACCCTGGGTGATCACGTCGTGGTCGGGGCGGGCGCTAAGGTGCTCGGCAATATTGAAATTGGCAGCAATGTTCGCATTGGGGCAGGTTCGGTGGTGCTGCGGGCGGTGCCTTCCGATTGCACGGTGGTGGGTGTACCGGGCCGGGTTGTCTATCGCTCTGGGGAGCGGGTCGGTCCCTTAGAGCATGGTCGTTTGCCTGACTCCGAAGCCCAGGTGATTCGGGCCTTGGTGGATCGCATCGAAGCGTTAGAGCAGCAGCTCAGTCAGCTTAAAGCCGAGCAAGAGGTCGTCCCCCAACAGCACGCTGCCGTTGAGGAGATGGCTATGGCGGTTTTGGGACATGTGGCTAGCGATCGCTGCCGTTTGAGCGATCGCGTCATTGAAGAATTCCTGGGTGGTGCGGGAATTTAGGCGGTTTGCTCTTTGCTGGATCAAAATAAAAGCCTTAGCAGACGGGATGGTACGATTGCGCTTCTACCTAGGGCAAACATGGTTCTAAGAATTACGCTGTGCAGTGCTAGCCCAGATGCAAGGTAAAGAGCATTGTATGTTAACTTAACGTTGATCCGTGTTTTCCCTGAGATTTTAGGCTAGAGGTGAGCCCAGGTTCTTTACTGTGAGTGAAGCCCTATGGGTACTATTTTTTTGTCCTATGCTCGTGCCGATGGCAAAGCAGCCGCCACTCGCCTGAGAGCTGAATTGCAAAAAGCAAGGTTTCAGGTCTGGCAAGACATTGAAGACATGCAGGGCGGCCAAGCCTGGAAAGAGCAGCTTCGGGCGGCGCTACGTATGGTGGATGGAGTGGCGGTGTTGCTGACGCCTGCCGCTGTGGCTTCTAAAAATGTGGAGTGGGAGTGGGAAAATGCTCTCACCCTGGAAAAGCCAGTATTTCCATTGCTAATGATGCCCTGTAGCGTTCCAGAAGAGTTACAGCGCCTGCACTATCACAATCTCAGCACTGAGCAAGATTATGTGATGGGTCTCCTTTCTCTACTACGGGATCTTGATCCGATTTCAGCCAATCAAGATAATCCCCAAACCCCGTTGGAGGCGTCCAAAACAGGCGATCGCAACATAGCCCGGTCAGGTACTGTCACCCATCAGCACGGAAAATACAACACCCAGATCGGCAAGGCCCAAAACCTTCGTATCGGTGATGACTATAACGGTTAAGGATATGCCTTGGTGAGGTGCCGTTAGAAGCTCAACTCACAAGAACCGATAAAGGTAGTAGTCTCAACGTTTTTTAAAAAGTCATCAATAAAGGCCAGAACCCTCAGCTTATTAGTTTTAAACAGGTTATTAGAAGCATGGCTTTGAACGTGACCACATTCCCACTTCGACTCAGGGATACACCATGGAAAATTTAGATTCTTATGACAGTTCTGATCATTTAGACATTGAGAAGATCCATCAACTCCAGAAAGATTTAGTTGAAAACCCTGAACAGACTGTAGTTCAACTTGGCAAGTACGGTATCACTATAGGTCAAGGCTCTGACATTCATATTGGGGACAAAATCAATCAAAGCTTAGATAAAGATTCTCTTGATGCCTTGACCAAAACTATCAGGAATGCTGTTCGTGAAAACGAAAAAATACTATATCAACATTTAAAAAGACAACCTTTAGAGATCTTGAAATTAGACGCTCACCAGGTGGAAACCATAAATTTCAATCTTGGTCGCATAGATTTTCTTGAGAAAAAGGGTTATTTGGATGCAAGTCAAATCAATACATTTACAACCCTAAAGCAAGAAGTGAAGTTTCTGAATGAGCAAAATAGGAAGCTTGATCAGCTGCACTCTGCAGCAAAATCTCTACTAGAGGAGAATAAAGTAAATCTGAAGACAAAGATCGAGGAGCTCAAAAGCCAGGGTCAAAAAATATTAGATCCTGATTCCCTCGGCCAGATCACCCAGGAAAGAAAGTGTAAAGAGAGTGAGTTAGAGATTATTGAGAACTTTATTCAAGAACTTGAGGAATCTGGAGAAATTGCTGTTTGGCTTGAAAAAGCGCGTAGAGCACTCTCAAAACGCTTTGGTCGCGAAGCACTGCAAGCATTTCCCGAGATTGAAGAAAATATTTCTCCTGACCAAGTTAGCTACTTTTGCTTTTCTATTTATCAATTCTTAGAGCAGATTGCCCACTGTTTAAAATGGGGTAGACACAACATCTTAGACTCCCCTGATATTCCTCTGGTATTGAGCTATCCCATTTATGAGACGGCATTCTCTCTAATAAAAGAAGCCATTGATCAGGATTTGCCTGCCAGATTCACCCAACCCAGCAGGCAATTAGCCAATGAATGTATTGATTACTTGATTTCTCAACTTCCCTTCTATGAGCAAAAGTAGCTGTTGGCCAAGGGTCAGATTCTTGTCCTAGAACCCCCTTGGGTCAAATCCTCCTCTTTCTTCGTTTTGTAGCATTTTCAATACCCTATCTGCTTCGTCAGCAGTTGCACCATATTGCTTCAGTGCCTTGCGAATTTCGCTGCTGCCGCAACCTTGACTTCTAAGACCTCTAGCTTGTTCAATAAATTGATCTATGGGCATTGATATTAGCTCCAACGCTAAATTTCAATTCCCTATACGACCAGAAAATTGGTGATCAGGATTTAAGATTCCCTGATCGTCAATTTCTATGGAATCTTTGAGTTTAAGGCACTGTGTTAGTTACTTTCTCGACAGCATTTTCTGTAGGACGCTCGATCGCTTGCTTGTCTCGCAAAGCAGCATCGGCATCGCTAGCCCGACGTTCATATGCATCCGTAGCCCTGCTGAGTGACGAGTCACTATTGCCTTGACCTGAACTATTTGAGGCCGCTCTAAATCTTGAAAAAGGACTCATAATCGCGATGTTCCTTGTGATAACAACAAGTGATGAGGAAAAACATAGCGATGCACCTGCTAGTTCATATGAACTATTTAAATAGTACACATGAACTAATATAGACTGCAAGATCCTGATGGATTAACGAAGCCCTGTTCTGTATTGCAAGCGTCAATTCGACAAAGCGATTCGGTTCGAATTTATCTGCAGGCGGAGCAGCAACGCGATCAACGGTGCTGTCGAGCTCACGTTGTTAAGAGTTTGTAGGCCAAGGGATAGCGGTTGCCGTCATCTACTCGGCACTGAGTTTAGGACAGCAGCGTTAACTGCTGAACATTTGGATCTGAATTCTGGTTTTTCCGGCGCGATCTGGAATTTCGCCGTGGACTCGGAATATTCACATGGGCCACAAACCAAGTGCGAAGCGCTTTACTTTGACCTGCATCTAGGGAATCAAGCGCTAACGGTGGCGGAAATAGTTCTGCTGTTGGGGCCTGACTCCAGCGGGTGTCGCTGCTGTATTGCTCTGCTCCAAAGGGCGTTAAATCCTCGGGCAACTCCGCCAGGTAGGGAACTACTGTTTTGGCTCCTAGCAAAGGCTGTCGCTGGGCTTCAAGCTGCTGCACCCGGTTTTGGCGGGCTTCGCGGTAGTCCAAAATCGGCTTGGGATAGCCTTTTGTTGGCGGCGGGCTACCTAAGGATTCCGGCGGTAAATGGGCCAACTCTGGCACCCAGCGCTTGATGAATTGCCCTTCTGGATCGCAACGGTCCACGGCCACCTGACCTGGGTTATAAATGCGAGTCCAGGGCTTATCGAGGCAGTGGGTGACGCCAGCCTGCATGGCCCATTGATAATGATCAATCGGGCAATCGCCATCGATCAGGTGACGCATAAAATGCAGCGCCCCGTAGCGCCAGTCCATGCCCAGCAGGCTGCTTAAGAAACTGGCGTAAATGGCTCGACTGCGAACGTTGAGGGCTTGCCATCCGCCCGTGGCCAATAGGCATCGAGCCGCTGCGTCGACAATAGGGAAGCCCGTTTGACCCTGCTGCCAGGCCTCGTAAAGGCCCTGATCAAAGTCCCAGCCCGTCTGGTCAAAAACTTGGTAAAGCGATCGCACTTCCAGTTGGGGCAAATAGCGAAACCGTTGGCCGAATCCGTGCCCCCAGCGCAGGCGGGCAATCAGCTGCTGGTGGCTGCGCTGGATGCGGCGGTCCCCCTGGTCTGGGGCTTGTTGCACCGTTTGCACACATTCCCGCACTGAGATCGCACCAAACTTAATGTGGGGACTGAGACCGGTGGTAGCTTCGGCGCTGGGGTAAGACAGTTGCCAGTAGTAGCGATCGCTCTTGTCGCTCAAGAACCGCTGCAAGAGCTGCCGCGCGGCTGAGGTTCCCCCAGTCGGAATCGGCTTATCGTCGGGGCAATGACCTAGCTCCGCCAAAGCGGGAATCGGATCGCTGGCAATCTCCTCAGGCACGATCACGCTCTGGGGCGTCGGCACTGGAGGGGCCGCCATCGCCGCAAACCAGCGGCGGCGATAGGTTGGATAGGGAATCAACTCTGACTCACTGCCAGGGGGCTCAAACCAACGAATTTTCAGATTTTGCTCTGCCAGGGCTTGGTTTAAGCGGGCATCGCGCACCCGCCCATAGATGCGTTCACAGTCGGTGTAGGCGTAAATTCCCTCGGCCTGAGTGGCTCGAATCAATTCAGGCAGGACTGTGACGGGGTCACCCATCCGCAAGATCAGTCGTCCCCCCAGCGATCGCAAGTCCGCATCCAGACATCGCAGGCAGTCCACCATGAAGGCCACCCGCGCCACGGCGGTTTCGGGATGGTGCAAGAGCGCTCTATCTAAGACAAATACGGGCACCACCGCCCCCCGATTTGCCGCCCGATATAGCGGCGCATGGTCAGCAACCCTCAAATCACGGCGGAACCAGACCAGGGTGCGATTCATCGAAAACGATTTTTCATAGCGATGTTAAATCCGCTGTGAGCGCTTATGGCACCCTAACAAATCTTCTGTTTAAAGCAATTGGGAATCGTCTTAAAGGCAGGGGAGGCCTGGGGGTGGATGGTGACTAAAAGCCAAGTCCATCAAGCAATTCATAAAAATTGCGCCACTTAAAGTACATTTGTACTATATTTATGGAAAGCGTCCTTTTCGGTAGATATAGCTCTGGCCAGAAAGCCTCCGGCACGCTTGAAAGCCTAGGTCTTTATCCAAAGGCTTTCTGGCGTCGCCATTGCCTAGGAGGCTAAAAGAGGTTTATCGAACGCCTCTTTGCTGCCGATCAATGCCTGTTTAGCCCTGTCAGGAGGGTCAGACCATGCCCTACTCCAATTCCTATCCCCAGCAACACAGCTACCACTACGATCACCCTGCGGCGATGCCACCCCGTGGGGCCCGACCACCAAAGCAGAAGAAGGCGAAAACCGAAACGAAGAGAGCCCGCCAAGAAA
>JBHJIP010000101.1:0-28878 GCA_050043365.1 Leptolyngbyaceae cyanobacterium | reverse complement strand
GTGGAGAGGAGGATGCTCCATGAGCTTAGTTCTAAGTTGGGGAACTTGAGCTTCTCATGGAGTGCCTCTTTCAAAAACCTCTGTCTCAAATGAGACTCACCTATTCAAAGGGGTTGCAGGACTTTTCTGCACCACTAAGCTTATAACTCAGTGGATTTTCACGTATTGGAAGTGGCCGCCTATCAGGCAAGTCAGGGTGAACAAGCAAAGAACCGATTTCATCCATACATTCATAATCAGAAAAGTGTCTTTGAAAGAATGAAACTGTGTATTTATTGAAAGTAAACAAGTCAAATAATTCATTTGAATGAGTAATCACAAGATTTCCTCCAGGTCGGAGAATCCGTCGTGATTCGCTATAAAACTTCTTCTCCTCATCCGGAGACATATATGCAAGAACATTGAGTGCTAATATCAAGTCAAATTCATTTTCTGAATACTGAGATAATTGTTCCACGCCTCCACATACAACTGAATATTGGCTGATTGATTTATCTATATTAAGTCCACTTAGACGTGCTTGAGTTGACTTAATCATCATCTCATCAATATCGAGACATGACACATGACCTCCTGCGCCTAAAACAGCTTCACCCATAACACCGTCACCACAGCCAAAATCAAGAACTCGTACATCAATAGACACATCCTTGAGTAAAGCAGCTATCATCTCAAGCCTATTAAGCTGATAGCTACTATCCATAGTGTCAATATATGACGATGACTTATTTTGCCAATAAACTTTTGCATCAAATTTCTTCATTGTTTCTAATCCACTAAGAAATCCCTTGGGTTCTAGACTTTGACTGCTCAATTGAGCTTAATTACTAGATTCTTAAAGAGAAGCTGTACAACAGTTTTAGCCCTGCATCCTGACTTTTCTCAGGGTGAAACTGAACGCCAAACACATTTTTGTGAGCAACCGCAACGGTTACAGGGGTTGCACCAAAGGGCATCGTGCCTATGGCGTGCTGACTATTCGTGCAATTCAGGGAGTAGCTATGCACAAAATAGAACGTCTCAACCGATCCCATACTGGCAAAAAGCGGTGACTCTGGTTTCAGCGTGACATCACACCAGCCGATATTAGGAACCCGCTCGTTAGCCTGGACAGGTTGTAGGGGCATAACCCGCCCAGGTATCAGCCCTAACCCTGGGTGCTCACCAAATTCTTCACTCACTTCGGCCAAGAGTTGCATACCCAAACAAATGCCCAAGATAGGCACACCCGCTGCTGCCGCATCCAGAATGGGCTGCACCAAATCCTTGTGCCGCAGGCTCTCCATGCCATCGGCAAAAGCACCTACCCCAGGCAGCACGAGAGCCGTAGCCGTAGCAACTGTCTTAGGATCTGTGGTGGTCGTGGTGGCGATGCCGAGGCGGCGATAGGCTGCTATGACAGAACCAATATTGGCGATATCGCTATCAATAATCGTGATCATAGGGTCATCCGTTGGGGCGGAGTACGGAGAATTTTGGCTCGCCGCAATGTAACCAGTCCTTTCTCTTCAAAGCGGCCCAGATATCGACGTAGGCGATCAAAAGGCAGACCGTGACGCTGAGCAATGTCCAGCACAGTCATATTGCCGTCCATGTAGCGAAATAGGCAATCCAGCAAGTGCCCCCACTTCTCAGCATCAGCTTCCAAATCCTTAGTCACAGATGGATCGGGGCGCTCCATGTAAAGATCATATTGGGGGTTAGAAAGGCAGATTAAGCCGTCGAAGCGCCGCTGGACAGTAACATTCTGCTCTAGGGCTTCCACAACTTTTTGCAAGACCCGCAACATTTCATCTAACTGCGCTGGATCCATTAACTCAGGGGTGTCCAAGCTGGAATGATATTCCCGAAAAGGAGCAAACTGATCTTCGCAGCGGGTCATCTCCACAAAGGGCACTTCATAGCCAGGAGCTTCCCACACGGTTTCATCATTCCCTGCTCCTTTTCGCCAGGGCACGAGTTCATGGGCCTTGCTGTAATGGTGCAGGGCGTTGGCAAAGGCTTGATCGAGCATATGCCCCCCAAAGAAAGTCGAAGTCGCCTTGATTGCCCCTGCTGTACCAGGCATCTCTTCGAACACACCGCAGACCATATTGTCGATGTCTTCGGCAGGTAACCCTTTGAGGTAAAAAACACTGCCTAAGTGTTCAGGGGCAATGACTAGACGGTAGGAGTAATAGGTATCCTGAGTTGCCAACCACTGAAATAAACGAATTAGGACGGCAGTGCCCGCAAAGCCGTCATTGGCCATGTGGGGGTGGCAGTTATTGGAATTAAAAACAACAGTCTGATCGGTCTGACCAGCCTTATGGCTAACCCCCATCAGCATCTCGCCATCTTCGTATTCAGTCTCTAACTCTACGCGGTACTGCCCTGGCCCTAAAGTCTGATAGATGCGGTAGGGAATGGACAGTCGCCACTCTGCGCACCAAGGGCGATATTGCCACATGCAATGGAACATGTAGGCTTCGGGCAAATCGGGATTGGTAACTAGATAGGGCTTTAAATCTTCCCAAGAGAGAGCGCCCGTAAAGGAATGAGAGTAATAACCGACTCCTAAGGTGTGTGCTGTACCGTCAAAAACCTCCACACCATCGCGATAAAGTTTGGCTCGCTTTACTCGCCAGTTCTTGGGAACAACCCAACCGTTGTACTCAGCTCCACTGGGAACGCGAATAATATCTAAGGGGATCTCTTGCGCAATTCGGTCAAACAAATGATCGTTGCCATCTGCAACTACGGCAGTAGGCGTTGCGCAGAGATCTTGAATTAGCGATCGCCAACTAGTCAAAAAATCCACCTAATTTGAGTCGAAACGTCCCATGGAAGCCAGCAGGAATTAGGCCAATTAGGCCCTGGGTTTTGGGTTGCCTCTAAGCTTTACGTGCAACGATATGACACCAAGGCTGATATAAGGTTCCGCGAAACATCAGGCGACCCTCATCACTCTCAGTCGTGTAGGTTACAACTTCCTGATCAAACTCTGGCTTAGGCAATGTAATTGGAATCTCAAAAGGATTGAAACATGGTTTCTCAAAGCCTGCCATTAACATCTTCTCTTCAATAAATTTCATCGGACGGAAGCACAGCCTCAGGCCATTAGGGTGCATCAGGCTCGTTTCATTGATTACAAGATTTTGATGCTCAAAGGGATGGGCAAAGTCATAAACAATCATAGAGCCCCCTGAATTCAGGGCATTTCCAATACTTTTTAATGCTTGCTCATACTGCATGTGGTCAAGCATGTAGAAAACCGCATTGACTATAACAATGTCATATTGATTGCGAGGCAAGTTTGTAATATCAAGCTGCTCAAACTGAATATCTTTTAGGGCAGAGTTATTACGGCAAACCTCTAAAGAAGATTCTGCCAAGTCGCCGCCAACATAATTAGCTTTAGGAACCAAGTTGTTCAAATGCAGCAATAGGTTCCCTGTAGAGCAGCCAATATCAAGAATAGTTGGATTATTGTTGGGATGTTCTGAAATAACTTTCTTAACAAGATTAATGATTACTTTATCACTCTCGCGGACGCGCTCAGAATAGCGAGACTGATAATCATTGTAGCTTTCTAGAAAGGCATCATCATTCACATAGTCCTGGTAAGAAAATTGCTCACTCATGCCATCACTTCCCAATCTTTGAACAAAGCTCCCGCATTAATTTGGAGTAGCTTTTCATAAACGGACTCAAACAGAAAACAGCGACGAATCTTCTGGGCATCTTTAGATCGATGCCTTAGAAGCTCCCAACGATGCAACTCCCAGGCAAAGTCTGCGTCCACATCACCAGAGTCGCTGCGCCACTTGCCAGGGTCTCGGTCAGCATCAGATATGCAATTTCGAATACTTTTCAATGGCACATGTCCAGTTGTAGTACGAATGTAGCCCAACATAGCCATTTCGGGAGCGCAATGAAACTCTACAGTAGCTTGCAAATTCAGTGGCAGGTAACGTCGCCAGCGCTTAGCAGCATTAGGGTTTATGCCAGTGCTAAAACCAAAGCTACTGTTGCCATGCCACTTTTCATCACGTCGATCAGTCAACGCAAAAGCAAGATTCTCCAGATTTAAAAAACGACCAATCTTCGTAAACCAAGTTATGGGATCAGCAACTAGATCCTCGTATCGGAGTGATAAAAGTTTTGGAGAAATAGTAGAATCCTCAGTAAACCAATGCGTCAAAGAGACCTGTTTTCGCCAGTGACGCATATAGCTAATAGTATGAGCCGCTTGAGTTGAATCTTGTTTTGTCAACGCTATCAAGGATGCTACAACAGCCCTTGGATCACGGTGAATTACCAGAAACTTTGCCTTGGGAAAAGCCTCGGCTAAAGATTTAACAAACTCGACAGCCCAAACCTCCTTCAATCCAACCCAATTTAGATGACTTTTATCTACCCACTCTGCATAGTCATGAATGATGTTTAGGGTTGATCCAAATGCTTCCTTGATTGTCTGACCTTCTAAGTTTTTTAAGGCATTGGCTAACTTCAAATTTTCTAGAGAAGTCCTCTCAAAAATAGCTGTTTTAAGATCTAGGCTCAACCTCAGAGGCAGGTTACTAGGCGCATTTAAAACAGCATCAAGAAATGTCGCGCCAGCGGCGTCAAAATAAAAATCTTGGAATGGACACTGAGGATCAAAGTCTTTCTGTAGAACCTGGACAGCAGGCTCTACAGAAAGATTGCGCCACGCCTTAAACAGAGGCATTAATGGGTCAAGGACAACCACTGCTTGGGGATGGGCACTAATTGTTCGAGCTAAAAGATTAGTACCTGAACGGGCGACACCAAATATGAAAAGAGGATTGAACTCAGCCATTAAGCTTCGGGTATAGCTGCCATGATCAGATCATCGCATTGGCGACCCGCATCACAAGAAGCTTGCAAAGCTGGAATCATATCTCCGCAATCTTCAAGAATTTCCGGGTTATTAAGGCGTATGGCCAACTGCACTAAAAGTTCGTAGGCGTCCATGCCGAAATACCAAACAGCGACGGGTCGAAAACCCGTTTCAACCAGTGCAGTCGCAAGGGAGCTATCAGAAAAGCAATTGAGGTGCGATGTGGGGTCCATATGCCGAGCAATATTTTTGGGATTTTCAGCTTGAGCGATGGTCCCTAAGGCATCAAATCGTGGAACTTCAACAACTAAAAGTCCATGCTTGGGTTGCAAAAGCTTACGGGCTTTTTCCAGAAACTGACGAGGTTCGGGAGTGTACTCTAATAGCCCCCACATGGTTACGATATCCACGGAGTTGTTGTCAGTAGCCAAGAAATCTTCACTGACCAACTCTAAATCAAACGCTTGCTTCGCAAAAGCACGGGATGCATGACTGAGTTCAAAGCCCCTAGCCTTGATACCTTGGCGATGCATACCCGCAACAAAGTGACCGCCGCCAGCCCCCACATCAATGCATGTTGTTGGGCTCTCCCCAATCACCTGCTGATAAGTTTCTAAGACCCAGTTCACTTTAGGTGCGACAACCTGGGTCAATCGAACTTCTAATGTTTCTGGATCAATATAAATTTGGCTATGGTCAGCCGAAGCTTCAAATAAATCAGTAACCTGCTGTGAATCGGGCTGGGCACCGATAAAGACGTGGCCACAGGCGGAACAACGCACATAAGCAACATCAAATATTCTCAGAACTTCTGCTGAAGTCGTGGTGGGGGTGTGACAGCAAGGGCATTGCTTAACCTCTTTTTTGGCAACATCCTGGGCATATAGTTGTTGGGCAGTTTGCGCTAAGAAAGCAGCATAATCTCGTAGCTCATCAAGGGTTGTCTGCTTTAGACCCATGACATCAAGCGGTTTGCCAGTACGCACCTTCAGTTCAAAGGTTTGGGGTGCGGCATGGGGGGGAGTATAGGACCAAGATTCTGATTGGACTTGAGTAGGTGTAGCTAAGGAGGCTGTGCGAGTCCACCAATTCATGCCTAATCTCCCAAACCTTGCTTATGAAAGAAACCACGCAAACTAAACTTATTGCTAGGCTCTCGCAAGCGTTCTAAGGTAACTAACTGAAACCCTGCACGTTCAGCCAGCAGAACCATGGAAGTTGGGCTAAATACGTGGTGGTGCTCAATAAAAAACTCTTCTCGTCTGGGACCCTCAATAGCTGCTAAGACATCTGGCAGTTCCACATAGCAGTATCCTTGCGGTTTGAGTAGACACCGGGCATGGCTTAATAGAGCTACTGGATCTTCAACATGCTCTAAGACTTTATTGAAAGTAATCAGATCAAATAAACCGATTTGTTCAGGTAACAGCGTTAATAAGTCAACTGACAAGGCTTGAATACCGACATTGTTTTGTAGATGCCTTGCAGTACGAGGATCGGGCTCCACACCGATGACCTGCCATCCTGAAGATTTCATGGCAGCGGGAAAGACTCCAATACCAGCGCCAACGTCTAAGAGTCGCTGACGCTGACAACTGTCTGGAAAGTGCTGCGTAACGAAAGCGTGAATATAAGCCACTCGACCAGCGTTGTCAGAGCGTTCCGGGGGCAGCGCTAAAATTTTGGCCAAGCGCTTGGCCATTCCTGCCATGCCGCCGTAGGTCGCGTCTACATAGTCTTTGGTGTATAAACTCGATAAATCTAGAGTGTGATGCCCAAACCAGTGTTCGCATAGATTACAGCGATCGTAGGAACGGTGATATACCTGCTCTCCTAGATCAAAGGCAGTTTCTCCTACTGGCGGAGCATCGTATTGAAACGTCTGCTCTAAGTAGCGGCCCTCGCAGGGGCAATGTAATGTTGGCTTAACCATGCAACTGACCCAAAGCTGCTGCCAGACTATCCAACGCCTCGGTATTGTCCAGCCAGGCAATCACTGCCAGGTTTTCCTGCTCACAATAGGCATCAAAAAGTGGTTCCTTTCCTACCTCTACCAACAAGACAAAATAGCGTCCTGTACCCCGATTCCGAATCAAAACGCCCCGCAATCCAAACTGCTGCAAACGCCCATTTAAACTGGGTGTGGCATAAAAACCCCAGTCCTTAGCTGCGACATCATACTCAGCACCCGATGCCGTCATAAACGTGACCTGCTCATCCGGCTCTAAGTACAGATCGCCACAATCTTTGATCTCAAACTGAACTGAATTTCCTACGGTAAAGCGCCGGGGGGGGTCTTTGGGCTCAAACTTCATTGCCACTTCCAAGTGTCAAGCAAAAAATCAGGCATCATCCAAACCCCATCCGATCGCTGTTGCCAAATGTCAGGATTGCGAAAGGTCTCAGCAATTTCAAAGAACCGCTGACGGGAGATGTTGGCAAACTGGCAAAACTTGTCGATGTCTTGATGGGGAGTTTGATCCCCTTTTTCTTGAATAATGGCGAGGGCGCGATCGCGAGTCATACGCCCATTGCGAATTTCCAAAGAAAGATTGTCAAACAGGCGCGTGAAGCCAAACTTGTACCATTTCATCCAGTGATGGAGTGAAATAAAGTCATCATCAATATCAGCATAGTCATAGTAGCCAGTACGGGCCGCTCCCTGGGCAAACTGAAACCCGTTTTTTGTAGCGACAGACAGGCTGGTTTCGGGATCCCAGGGGAAGTAGTAGCCCAGAAATATAGCCCGCAATCCCTGGTGTTCTAAAGCGTCTTGGTCAGGACCCAAATAAGCGGTTAGCTCTCGTCGGCTAAAGCCTGCTGACAACCAATCTTCAGCGGTTGTCCCGTGGGTGACCCCATACTTTTGCAGCCAACGACGATCAAGCTTAAACCCCATTAATGCTTCATCTTGACTGCCGTACTCAAAGGCGGAGTTCTCTCCCCACACCACTAAGGGAATCTGTAATCGCACCGCTAGAGTAAGGGGAATATTGAACAGCGCCATGTGCATGGGGATCGCCGTTGAGCCAAATCGCTCAAACGCCTTCACCATGAATCGCCCTTCCACCTGGGGATTGATTTGGTAATCAATATGATCGACCCCCAAGGCAATCAAATTATCTAGATTCTGTTGGCCAATGGCCGTGCGAGCTGGGGTTTTCCAGGTGACGGCCAATGGCGTCAAGCCATAATCCAAACATTTCACCACCTGCCAGGTGCTGTCCTTGCCGCCACTGACAGGGATTAAGCAGTCATAGCCCTTGGTATTTGCTTTGGCGTGGGCAACCACCTGTTGAAAGGCGAGTTCACGGGCTTCCCAGTCAATTTGAGGTTTAGTCTGGTGGGTTTTGCAGGCATTGCAGATACCGTCTTCCCCAAGTCTGAGGTTAGGGCGGCTATCGGGCAATACACAGTTTTGGCACCATTTCATGCAACGGCTGCCCCGCTAAACTCTTCTAAAAAGATCTTGGCATTGAGGAAATAGAAGAGAAATTTACTTTGGCTGTTAGGCAAGTGAGGTTGACGGATCATCTGCTCAATGGGTTGACGATGAACATGGTCAAAAATTGGGCTATCTGCCAAGAGCTGATCACACACCTCTGGATCTCGGACGTTTAAGTAGTCAAAAATCGGGACATTGAAGCCCACTTTGCGGGGATTGTCCACTACGGCGTCCGGTGCGAGTCCACGCACCGCCTCTCGCAGCACAGCCTTAGCTTTAGCATCCCGAATTAGATGACGGCTAGGAATGGATTGGCACAGTTCAAACAAAGGCCGATCCAAAAAAGGCGAACGATTCTCAACAGAGAAGTACATCGCATTGAGGTCATCCTCATGCAAAATCGGCGGCACCGACTCATGGAAAAGCTCGTTATTCATGCGATTGCGGAGAACCACCGTGCTGTAGTTTTCCTCTTGAAAGGCTTCTTGCCACGGGGTTTTGAGAAAGCTAGCGAAGGTGTCGGCGTCCAGATAAATGTGATCCCGCCGAGCCGGATCCTTGATGAAGGCATCTGGGTCTTGCAAAACAGGGTTACGCACAATGGGAGCCACGACCCGTTGCCAGTTCGCGCGGGCTTGGGATTGAGCAACGGGATCCTCTTGCAACGCCTGGAGGTAAAAGTTTTGATGATCGAAGTAACCACTGAAGAGTTCATCAGCCCCGGTGCCACTGACTGAGACGCGGTATCCAGCCTGGGCAACAGCCGCCATCAGTTGCCACTGAGCGTAGTAAGTGATCGTACAAACAGGGGCATCGTGATAGCGAATTAAGTCCCGTAGGTTAGGCAAGAATGATCGATGGTCGATGGGAATTGCAGTGTGTTTTAATCCCAATTCCTGTACGGTGGTTTCTACCAGATCCCGCTCTTCATAGCGAGTATCGGTGTTCATGATGGTGAAGCCATGCACCTGGTAATTGAGCTTACGGCTGGCGATCGCAATCAACGCATTGGAATCCACCCCACCACTCAGGCAAAAGGCAATGGGGACATCAGCCCGTAGCCGTAGCCGTACCGAGTTGATCAGGGCGGCTTGGGCCGCAGAGACTGCCTCTTCAAAAGATAAATTCTCTTGATACTGGTCAAACTTAGGTTGCCAATAGGGCTGGCTCTGGTGACGACCGGCTGGGTCTACCTTGAGCCAAGTGCCGGGTTTGAGTTCTTGTAGCCCCAAAAAAAACGTCTGCCGTTGCTTATAGAGAGACTTGTAGCCATTGACTAGGTAGCGATACAAATGGTCGACATTAATCGGTAACCGCTGCCCCAACAGAGCAAAAATAAACTTAGGCTCTGAACCAAAGTAGATTCCGGTTGCATCTTCATACAGATATAAGGGCTTTTCGCCAAAGCGATCGCGACTCAGTACTAAGCCACTGTCATCCAGCCAGGCGAAGGCCCACATCCCCTCACAATCGTCGATTTTGTTTAGACCATATTGAGCCAGTAGGGCGGCCAACACCTCGGTGTCACTTTCAGTCGTAAAGCGTTCTCCAACCCGAGCCAATCTCTGGCGCAGCTCTAGATAGTTATAAATTTCCCCATTAAAACAAAGGTGTCCATGCTCTCGCTGAAAGGGCTGATTGGCCCTAGGGTCAAGATCAATAATCCGTAAGCGGGCGTGGAGCAAATATCCCCACCGATTCCCACTTACCTGACGCTCAATCCAATCTTGGCCATCGGGTCCCCGCCGCCCCATCAAGGCCAAGCATGCATCTATTTGCGCTGGCGAAAGTTGGCGCGTGCCATAGTAGCCTGCAATGCCACACATCCTAGGCCACCTTCTCCGCCGTCAACAGTTCGCCCTGGCTAACCGACTGCTGCAAGCAACGTCCCACCAGCAGATTTTCTTGCCCGGGTGATAGCCCTGCCCCAGGACGAAGCCAGTCCAAATCCTCTGGGCTAATGCAGTGCCCTGCCTTCAGGGGAGTTCGCGCCACGATAGATCGCCGTGCCGCTGCGGCAATCGGGCGTTCTGCCTCCTGCATGGCCTTAACGCCATCTCCCAACAGTTGCGGTATCTGCTGCACCCGCTGGACTAATACTGCCATTTCATCAGGGTCGGCAGAAAGGGCATGGTCGCGGAAATCAGACTGGGTTTTAGATAGGGTAAAGTGCTTCTCAATCACCCGTGCCCCTAAGCAAACAGCGGCAACAGCCGCTTCAATCCCCAGGGTATGGTCTGAATACCCCACGGGGCGACCTGTAGCGTGCGCTAAGGTTTGAATTGCGGCTAAATTTGCCTGTTCTACCGGTGTGGGATAGGCCGAAACACAATGAAGAGGCACCAAATCGGCCTGCGTTCCCTGCTGTTGCCAAACGGTTTCAATGGTTGAGATCGACTGTTTGACATCATCCAGCGTACTCATGCCTGTCGATAACAGGATCGGCTTGCCAGTGGCAGCGATCGCCGCCAAAAGGGCCGCGTAATTATTATCGCCAGAAGCCACCTTAAACGCTGGCACTAAGTCATCTAACCAGGGCACAACCTCCGGTGCAAACGGGGTGGATAGAAACTCAACCTGCACTTGAGCTGCAACCGCAGCTAAATCCGCAAATTGGTCGGAGCTAAAGGCAAAGCGATTCAGTTGAGCAATGCGAGCAGACTGGCTTTTCGCCACCAGTCTTTCTGGGATGATCGTCTGAAACTTGACGGCTTGCACCCCTGCCGCCGCTGCGGCATGAATCATCTCTCGGGCAAGCTGAATATCGCCCTCGTGGTTGTTGCCAATCTCAGCAATGATAACCACCGCTTCATCCAGATTGTGACGACCTATTTCCACTGAGATACCCCGCTATGGAGATGTAAAACATAGCTGGCCTGCTCAATCCGAAAGCCCAAACTTCTATACAAGTTCAGAGCCGGAACATTCGCCACTTGAGTCCCTAACTGTATTCTCTCAAGAGACTGCAAGCAATGATGAGCTGCATAAGCAATCATCGATCGCCCTAATCCTTGCCCACGAAAATTGGGGGCAACTGCCACTAAATCAATGATCAAGGAGTTCGTCCGGCCTTTTAAAAGTTGCAAAAAACCAGCTACCTTACCGTGAACAACAGCGACTACCATCCAATCGCCCCGCTGACCCGTGAAAAAATTGCTGGCCCAAGCCGCTTTAATCTGGTTGGCGATCGCATTAGGAATTTGAGGATCCAGATGAAAACGACTCACAGTGAAAGACTGTGCCGCGATCGCAGCCACCTCAGCTTGATCTTGAGGACTGGCCCATCGACAAGCGGCTAGAACCGACCCTGGTAATAGACTCGTCTGCTCTAAAGAGAGTTGGAGAATCGTGTCCATCAGTCGGAAACCAAGTTGCTCCAAATAATGCACTCGCTGCAACTGACTGACCCTAACCTTGGCATCTACAAAAGCTGGCCCATGAGGCAGTTGCTCAAGCGAGAGCGACTCAGTATTAGCAGGCACATGATAGGCCGGGTATCCCAATAAATTTCCCAGCCAGACATCTTGGCAAAGAGCCGTCACAGCAGATTGATCTAATCAATGAATCTTAGCTCTCCCCTACTCATTAACTTGAGGAAAAGCAGTAACGTGAGGCGTTGTCTGAACCCTTTCGAATAGCTCTCGATACCACTGAATGTAGTGACGATAGCCCACCTCTAGGGGAAACTGAGGCTCGTAACCAATCAACTTTCGAGCCTTGCCGACATTTAGCGTGCCTCGCTCTGGCATCAGAGAATCTCGCTCTTGATATTGAACCTGAATGCCTGGAAATTCATCTTTGATGATGCCAGCCATATCGTTCAAAGAACGGCCTTGACCATAAGTGAGGTTGAAAACTTGATTTTTGGCCTCGGGATGGGTGATACAACAGCAAATGCCGTTAACAAGATCTCCGATATAGGTAAAGTCTAAGCAGTCCATGCCATCCCCTTTAATCACTAACCCTTGACCACGCATGGCATTTTCAATGAAAACCTGGCCGACTCGTCGACTAATGCAGCGTTCCCCATATAGGGCTGAAGGACGGACAATGGTGTAGGGCAAACCAAATACTTGGTTGTAAGCAATGACGAGCTTTTCACCACCAAATTTGAGGGCACCATAGATACCCAGAGGATTACAGTTCGTTTCCTCATCAACCGCATCGCCCTCGAAATTGCCGTAGACCATGCTGGAAGAGAAATAAATGAAATGCTCTACCTTAGAACGAGAACTATCCAGAGCATTTTCTAGGGTACGAAAGCTTTGATCAAAGGTGTGGTAAGGATCTTTATTAGAACGGCTAGCATGGGAAACCGCTGCCAATAGCACCACAACATCAGGCTTTAACTGGCTAAACAGTAAACCCAGGCGGAAATAATCCCGCGCATCCTCGACGTGCACCGGAATATCCGCCGATCGCAGCAGCTCCAAACGTTCGTTGAGAATGCTTAAATAAAGCTCCCGCTCCGCCAAAGTATTTGTGGCCGTATATAGGGAAAGCAGGTTATTCACCTGAAGGCCATCCACAATGGAAACTTCGGCTCCCCGCCGCTTGAGTTCCAGCGCCAAATTGTGACCAATAACCCCCGCGCCCCCGATCACCATGCCCCGGCGACCCGCCATCTCAATCAAACTCATGCCTTAAAATCCAGCCTACTTAAATAATTCGGTCAAAATAATCCCGTTAGAATGGCCCGCAACCCATCAGCAATGGTTGCCATTTGCTCAGATTGGAGATGAGGCCCCACAGGCAGGGCAATTAATCCATCACTAATCCTGGCAGCATTGGGATAACGGCTTTCGTCATAGCCATACTTTTCTCGATAATAGGTCATCCGGGGGACGGGTTGTGGGTAATACACACTAGAGCCAATTCCTTTGGCTTTCAACTCAGTGATGATGGCTGGACGCTTTGCCTGAATTGCCTCATCCAGCAAAGCCCCCAAACAATAGTGGCAACTGTGGCGATGGCTGTCCATGGGTTGAGGCAGTATCCGCAAACCCGTTATGTCTGCCAAGGCTGTGGCCAAGGCATCAAAGTTTTCAGCCCGTTGCTGCAAGAAACCAGGCAGTTTTTTGACCTGCTCAATGCCGATCGCAGCATGAATCTCACTCATGCGGTAGTTAAAGCCCAGAGCTACTGTGTCATAGACCCCAGGCACCTTGCGCTCTCCATGGGTGCGATCGACGCCAAAGGCTTTGAGCAGGCGCAGGCGCTGAGCCAGTTCCCCATCTCGCAGAATGATCATGCCCCCCTCAGCAGTGGTCATATGTTTGACCGGGTAAAAGGAGAATACCCCGGCATCTCCCCACAAACCGACATGCACCCCATCCACTTTCGCCCCAGGGGCAAGGGCACAGTCTTCGAGCAGAAACAGATTGTGGCGACGGGAGATCGCCACCACCTGGGGCATATCTACAGGCACCCCCAGGTAATGGACGACGGCAATCGCGCGGGTTTGGGGGGTGATTGCAGCTTCAATCGCCGCAATGTCAATATTGCCAGTGTCGAGTTCGGCATCTACGAAGACCGCTTTCGCCCCAGTAAGTTCTACAGCGTGGGCGGTAGCCACATGGGTCTGGGCCGGAACAATGACCTCATCCCCGGCTCCCAGCCCTAAGGCAAAATAAATTAAGTGCATCCCCGCCGTACAGGAAGAGACGCTGATGGCGTGGGGGGCAGCGGTAAAATCCGCAAACGCTTGTTCAAATTCTGAAGCGCGGGGACCATGGACCAGAATTGGCCCTGCCATAACCTCCATCACGGCATTATGCTCTTCCTCCCCAATCAGAGGTCGGCCAAAGGGAATTAATTCACTCATATAGAAATTAGTTGCACATTACGTAAGTCAAATTTATGAAAATCTGGGCGCTGATAGCCAACCGTAATCCACGGGTTCTGGCTGCCCCGATGCTAGAGAGGCTTCGATCGCCAGGGATACCGCCATCGCCGCTAAGACCTCGGCGGTCTTAACATCCGGTACGGTTCCATCCAGAATTGAACGCACAAAAGCTGGCAGCATATCTCCTTTTGTGGTGCCTGGGTAGGCATCGGTGACGGGAGTTGGGGGCTGAGAGGGGTCGCGAGAGTTTAGATAAGTTGCACCCAAATGGCTCTGGACAAAGGAACCTGCGGTGCCATATACGCAAAGCTTGTGATGATGGGGCGTGACACTGGCAAAATTAGCGGTCACCTTCGCCAGGGTGCCATCCCTAAATTTCAGCAGGGCAACGACGCAATCCAAGTGGCGGAAGTTGGTTGCTGCCGTAGCAATTTTATTGCCCCAAGCAAACACGTGATCAATGGTTTTATCGGTTAGCCAGAGGAGCAAATCAATGAGATGAATTGCCCCCCCGTGAACGACGGAGTAAAAGGGGATTTCCCCCCGCCATCCCGTCAGGATCTTGTAGAGACGACCATAGTCATAGTCTCCTTCTAGATAATAAATTTGACCGAGATCGCCGCACTGAATTCGGTTTCGTAATGCTATAAACCGAGGGGTGCGCCGCAGGATCAGATTTGAGGAGAGTTGGAGATGGGAATGGGCCGTTAATGCAGTCGCAATGGATTGAAATTCCTCAGAAAATAGACAGAGAGGTTTTTCAACAAAGACATGCTTCCCCTGTTCCAGAGCCATAACCACCTGCTCATGGTGGGCATTGTCATAGGAGGCAATAGAGACAATATCAATGTCAGAATCCTGCAAGACAGTTTGGGGGTCACGGGTGAGGGTTAGCCCTGGATGGCGATCGCCCACTTCCTGAAGCTTTTGAGGATCAATATCACACAGGGTCGTCACTCGACAGCGGGGATCAGCCTCATAGCCCTCAATATGGCGTTCCCCTACCCCAAGGCCAATAATGGCGGCGTTAAGCAGATGCGATTTCGCCATAGAGCTGTTTCTTTAGGGCCACTAACGCTCGCCATCCTCCAGGCTTTCCCGCACAGGCTTGAATCAGATTTTGCATGTGGTCATAGTCATCCCAGGTATCCACAGAGAGTTGAGTCACTGCGGTCTCTAGGCCGCTGGAAAAGTTAACAATGTGGAATTGATCCGGATTCTGGTAGTAAATCTGGGTGATATGCTCTCGCTGTGACAAGGGCACTTGATCCCATGCCCTAAGGAAAGGGTCGCTACGAATCACCTCCACTGATTGCCCCTTCGGAAAACTCCGGGGAAAGACATTGGTCACTAAATCACAGTCATGATGGTGATAAAGGGCGATCGCCTCATCCACTAAGGCCGGATCGATCAATGGGCTATCGCCACAAACCCGCACAAAGGCATCCGCCTGCCGAGCTGTAACGACCTGACAAAAACGGGCAGCCACATCATTCAGAGATCCCCGATACACCTCAAGACCTAACTGCTGACCATACTCAGCAACGGGATCATCTGTAGTCGCATCTGAAGTCGCCAGCACAATCGCCGACAACAATTCACATTGCTGTAAACGCTGTACCGTCCACCCCAATAAGGGGAGATGAGCTAGCGGCTTTAAGACTTTGCCGGGTAAGCGCTGGGAAGAGAAGCGAGCCTGGATGATGGCTAACATTGAGATCGCAACCCCTAGGCTCGATAGTACTTGTCTGGATATTGCTTGAGCAGACCGCGCGTATCTACGACAGGAGCTCCTAAGTTGGAGAAATCATAGGTTTTGAACGCTTGGTGGGCCGTGACCAGCAAGTACAAGTCATACCCCGGTTCGAAGGCTGCAGATTGACGCCCTGCATAGTCAGCATGTTCCCGCGTTTTGGGAATGACTGCGATGTAGGGATCGTGGAAAAAAGCCTGGGCTCCTCTTTGCTCCAGCAATTCCATCAGCCGATAGGCAGGCGACTCGCGATCGTCTTCAACATCTGGTTTATAGGCCAAACCCAACAACAAAATTCGAGCGTTTCTGACCGCCTTACCTTCAAAGTTCAGGGCATTCACCACTTGCTCCACCACATAGGCAGGCATCTGTTGATTAATTTCCCCTGCCAATTCAATAAAGCGGGTGTGTTGCCCAAACTCCCGCGCTTTCCAAGTCAAATAGAACGGGTCTATGGGAATGCAATGGCCTCCCAAGCCTGGACCAGGATAAAAAGGCATGAATCCAAAGGGCTTGGTTTTGGCCGCCTCAAGCACTTCCCAAATGTCAATACCCATGGCTCCGTAGACCATTTTTAATTCGTTAACCAGGGCAATATTGACAGATCGAAAAATATTTTCCGTTAACTTGGTGGCCTCAGCAACCCGACAAGATGAAACTGGTACGACCGTTTCTAAGACACGACCATAGAGAGCTTTGGCCTTGTCTAGACATTTAGACGTATAGCCTCCAACAACTTTTGGAATGATCTTGACTTGACTATTAGGATTACCAGGATCTTCCCGTTCTGGTGAATAAGCCAGATAAAAATCTTCCCCTGCCAGTAAACCGGAGCTATCTTCGAGTACTCGCCGTAGCTCTCCCTCTGTTGTCCCAGGGTAAGTTGTTGACTCTAACACCACCAGCATTTCTGGTTTCAGCCACTGGGCTATGGTTTTTCCAGTTTGAAGTACATAGGAGATATCAGGTTCCCGATAGCGGTTTAAAGGTGTGGGAACGCAAATGATGAGCGCCTCACAGCCAGTAATGTCTGAAAATGCCGTACTAACTTTAAATAAGCCCGTATCAATTGCAGCCTCTATTCGCTGATTGGGAATGTGCTTGAAGTAGGTAAGTCCCTGATTCAGTTGTTTGATTTTGTGGTTATCAATATCGAGGCCCAATACAGGTACTCCACCCTCCACAAACGTTAATGCTAAAGGTAAGCCTACATACCCTAATCCAATAATTCCAACGGTCATTTTTAAGTATTTAACTTTTTCCAGATACTGATAAGTACGCTTGGAAAGTTTTTGAAGAAGAGGCTAGTTCCTGAAACTTGCCTTGATGGATAACTTTTCCTTGATGCAACTCAAAAATACAGTCGCACTTCTCAACTGTGGTCAGTCGGTGGGCGATCAAAATAATAGTCAACTCGCCACTCAAATCTTCGATCGCCGCCATGACTTCTTGCTCGGTGGCATTATCGAGGGCACTAGTCGCCTCATCAAATACAATCACCGAGGCTTGTTTGTACAGGGCTCGGGCAATCCCAATCCGCTGTCGCTGGCCGCCACTGAGGCGCACCCCTCGCTCCCCCACGTAGGTGTCGTAGCCTGCGGGCAGCTCCTCTACAAACGCTGCAATTTGAGCTAACCTCGCCGCCCGCTGCACTTGCCCAAAATCCACTGCTGTAGGCTCAACGCCAAAGGCAATATTCTCCGTAATCGATCCGTCACTGAGAAAAATGCTCTGGGGCACATGGGCTACTGTGCGCTGCCAAGCCCGCAGCCGTTCCCCTGCTAAGGGCAACCCATCCACGCAAACTTGGCCCTTTTGGGGCGTGAGCAACCCCAAAATTAGATCTGCTGTCGTACTTTTACCGCTGCCAGTGCTGCCTACAAACGCCACGGTTTGATTGGCTGGAACCTCCAAACACAGATCCTGCAAGACCCAGTCTTGATCTTCCCCATAGCGAAACCACAGATGATCCAGGGTTAGCGATCGCTCTAAAGCTAGAGGTAAAGGCAGCGACTGCAACCGCACCGGGTCAATGGGACGCTGGAGTGCCTCAATGGCTCTATGCAAAGAAACCTCCGTACCCCGAATCGTAGTGATGGCTCCGAAGCATTGCTGGAGGGCGGGCAACAGTCGATTGGCTCCCAGTGCCAACGTTCCCAGTACAGGTACAATTCGGTCTAAATCTTGCCCCTGATAAACCAGCACCGTTGCCAGGGCGGCGATGAAGCTCATGGCGACTGCTTCAATCAAATAGCGGGGGGCAATGCCAATGAAGACATTAGAAGCAACCGCCCGACGAAGGGGACGATTGGCGGCTTGATACCGTCGCTCAAACATCCCCTGACTGCCATCAAGGATTACCTCTCGAATGCCCCCCAAGCCCTCTTGAAGAGACTTGATTAACAGGCGACTGAGATCGGAAATTAGGCGACTATTACGAGATAACTTGCGCTTGCTAAGCCGCAAGAGCCAGCCGTAGGCAATGCCAAGAAAACAGGCCGCCCCTAACGTAATCCAAGGATCAATGGCAATGAGCGTGGCGGAGATCGCCAGCACCACTAACCCATTCACTATCAGTAACAGGGTGTAGGGCAGCACTGCACCGCCCACTTGGCCGACATCTTGGGTGATGGCTCCAATCAGCTCACTGCTGTTATGGCGCACATGAAAGCTGTAGGGCTGTAGCAAGGTGCGGCGATAGACCTCCTCACTCAAATCTGACGCGACCGCCGCTGCAAAAAACTGCTGGGTGCGCAGGGTCAACAACCGTAACCCGTTAGACAAGATAATGGCCCCAGCAAAGACAAACCCGACAATCACCACAACTTGGGGCACCGTTGTGACGCCCAGCAGGGTCCACAGAGGGTTTGACCGGGGATTCGTTAATAGAGAAGGCGCATTGCTCAGAGCTGCCAAAAATGGCAGAGCTGAACCCAGCGCCACCATTTCGCTAAGGGCGGTGATCGCCATCAACCCGCCCACAAGCCACAGTTGACGCTGACGACGGCGGGGCAAAAGCTGATAAAGCTTCCACAAACCTTGCAGTAGGGAGTCTGACTTCATGACTGCGGCCATACAAGCTGTTGTTGTTTGGCTGATGCGTTAACCCGTCTCGTGACAATGTTTAAGTCATTCAAATCCAGTTGAGAATGGATATGCCAAGCAATCACCTTAGAGGCTGTTTGAAAAGTTCTCTGGATATCTTTTGACGACATGGGTTACCCAGGACAAGCAATGACACTATCAAGGTTTTAGCTCTCTTACTGATGAGTTCCAGTACCGTCCAAAACTGGTTTGCCCCCTTTTTTAACAGCCTCTTGACAAATCGATCCTAAAAACAGTCGATATTTTTCATGAACTAACAATCAGCAATAAGCCACTACCCGGATAAAGTCTCAGCTCTGAACTGGAGCAGGTAGCTTAGGTGGAAAGACCGAGATCGTAAAGACCATCAAAGCCCATTCCCAACAATGGTTAAAGCGCTATTTCAACCCTTTCAAATTCAATTTCTAAAAGAAAACTCTGCTTAAAATACCCCGACCCATCTCAAAATTAGCGTAGGGTAAACTCTCGTTTTTTAAAAAGCAACGATTACAAAAAAAGCTAGCTCGTGTAATATACCACCAAGATTACCCCTATGAGTCACAATCTGTTCTTGAATCTTAGACCTGTTGTGCAGTCAGGAATCTACTGTGCCAGGAATTGTGGGGAGGTCACCAATGGGATTGACTTACGCTAAGCGTAAATTGACGCTAGCAGATTGCTCATTAAGTCACAGCCATTTTTCGGGCTTTGTTTTTAGTGTTCTGCTTTTTACGACGGGTCGCTGCTTTGGCAGCTTTAGCTGCAGCTCGTTCTGCTTGCTGCGCCTTCAGCTTTTCTTCCTCTAACTTATCTAGGTAGTACTGATACCCACCTTGATAAACTCGTAACTCTCCATCTCGAACTTCGACGATTTTATTAGCGACTTGGGAGATGAAGTAGCGATCATGGGAAACGACCACAACGGTACCTTCATATTGACTTAGAGCGGCCTCAAGGGTTTCTTTAGCAGGAATATCAAGGTGGTTGGTGGGTTCGTCGAGGATCAGGAGGTTGGCGGGTTGCGCCAACATGCAGGCTAGGGCAAGGCGGGCTTTCTCACCACCGCTTAATGCTCCCACAGCTTTGAACACCATGTCACCGCTAAAGAGAAATTGTCCTAGCAGGCTACGGACGGCTTCGAGTTTCCAGTCGGGAACAATGGCTTGTAAGGTCTCTAAAGGATTCTTGCGCAAGTCGAAGGCTTCCGCCTGATTCTGCTCAAAGTACTGAGGAAGGACGTTGTGCTTGCCGAGTTGGACAGTACCTTCTGTGGGGGTTTCACGTCCCAGAATTAAACGGAGAAGGGTGGATTTACCACAACCGTTGGGTCCCAGAAAAGCAATGCGATCGCCCCTTTCGATCTCCAGCTCTGCGCCTAGGAAGAGAATCTGTTCGTTATAGCAGTGGGTTAGGTCTTTAATCGTGACAACCTGTTGGCCACTGCGGGGAGCAGGGGGAAATTGGAACTTGAGCGTTCTGACCCGAGATTCAGGGGCCTCAATGCGCTCAAGCTTGCCCAATTGCTTCTCGCGACTTTTTGCTTGGGTACTGCGGGTTGCGCTGGCCCGGAAACGATCAACGAAGGCTTGCTGGCGGTCTATTTCCTTTTGCTGCCGCTCATAGGCACTGAGTTGAGCGGCACGGACCTCGTCTTTTTGGTTGAGGTATGCGCTGTAGTTACCGAGGTAGGTCGTAGAGACGCCCCGTTCGGTTTCGACAATCTGATTGCAGAGGCTATCTAGGAAGGCGCGATCGTGGGATACGATCACCATCGGTGTGGTGATGCCTTTGAGATATTTTTCTAGCCACTCAATCGTTTCGAGATCAAGATGGTTGGTCGGCTCGTCCAAGAGTAGGATATCGGGCTCAGTCAACAGGACCTTGCCTAAGCCCATGCGCATTTGCCAGCCACCACTAAACTCACTGACTTGGCGATCGCCATCGCTGGCCTGAAATCCCATCTCGGGCAAAATTTTCTCAATGCGGGCTTCTAGGCCATAGCCATCTAAGGCTTCGAACTGGCGCTGTTGTCGATCCAGTTCGCGAATTAATGCATCTAATTCTTTGGGGTCCGCCGTTTCCATGCGGTGAGGTAATTCGGTCAGCTTCTCGTGAACGGCATTGGCCTCATGAAACACGGTCCAAAACTCATCCCGGACCGTGCGGGCCGTATCCACCTCAAATTCTTGATTGAGGTAGCCAATACGCAAGCTGGCGGGGCGAATCACCGTACCTGCAGTGGGCTCGATTTCACCCCGAATAATTTTGAGCTGGGTCGACTTGCCTGCCCCATTGACACCCACTAAACCAATGCGATCGCCAGGCTTTACTTCCCAATTTACGTCCCTCAGGACCTCGCCCGTGGGGTAAATCTTACTGATATTTTCTAAGCGCAGCATGACAGGGGGAGCGAGGAGAGCATTGCAGCATCAGGCCAACAGAATGTGCGACCAGCCGTGATACCTCTGGCTGCACTTTAACAAATGTTACGCACCAATCCTAGTCTTTATGCCGTTAGTAGCGGTGGCAAGCTTGCTAACACAAGCACCAAGCTAGGATTGAGCTGAGTCTTATCAGCCCTTTGCTTGCGTGAAATATTTGCTCCTTGGCCTAATCAAAGGCTACCGATTATTGATTTCGCCCCTATTTCCATCGGTTTGCCGATTTACGCCTTCTTGTTCTCAATATGCCTTGGAAGCGGTTGATCGGTTTGGTCCCCTACGGGGTAGCTGGCTGGCGCTCAGACGTATTAGCCGCTGCCATCCCTTTAATCCCGGTGGCTATGACCCAGTGCCGACAAACCAGCAGGGTCTAGCTCAATCTAATTCGGATACGTGCTGTAACACGGTGCATACAGACGCGAAAACTGAGGAGTAATTCAGGATGGGACCCGTCATTTTAGCGATCGCACTTTTAGCATTCATTGTCTGGCAGGTTGGTCGACGGCGTGGGCGTAAACTAGTTCGCGTGTTTCAACGTAGTGGGTCAAGCGACAAAACGACCCAGCGCATCCCACCTAGGCTAACGAAGGAGCTTGATCGATTAACCCGCGATCGCCGCTTATCAGAACGGTTGGTTGAACGGATTGCCTTTAATCATCCCGATAAGTCACGGCGCTGGTGTGTCGAAAAAGCGATCTATGATTTGCAACGCGATCGGCGCAGTTGAGTCCTTGATGAACTCTTTAAATAACGCTGACAGACTCTTTACGAACCACCCCTAATCTCGGCAGGAAGCTTTGTTAGGGTTAAATAGCAATCGCGGAAAAGATGTCTAACGTCCCGAAAAGTGGTTCCTTTGGGATGTTGTTTAAGAGAGATTGCTCTGTATCTCTTCAGTTTGGTAGCGCTATGGCCCGTCGTATTTTTATCGGAGATGTTCACGGTCACTACGATGGGCTGATGGATCTTCTAGAGCTCATTGATCCGGCCCAGGACGATCAGCTGTACTTTGCAGGGGACTTAATTGATCGGGGCACTCAGAGCGCTCAAGTGGTTGAGTATGTGCGGCGAAATAACTACAGCTGTGTCCTTGGCAACCATGAGCATCTACTGCTAGAGGCATTCGGTAACGGTCGCGTTGATGCCAGAGCACTACGGGTCTGGCTTTACAGTGGCGGCCAATCCACGTTGACCAGCTATGCCAGCCTTGATTTGTTGAATGAGCATTTAGCTTGGTTGAAGGGCCTGCCGCTGTATCTAGATTTGGGAGATGTTTGGCTGGTTCATGCTGGGTTGGATCCTCACCTCGATTTAAAAGCCCAAACTCCCGATGAACTTTGCTGGATCCGGGATGAATTTCACAACAACCCGGAGCCCTATTTCACAGACAAGCTGATCATTACGGGTCACACCATTACGTTTACGTTCCCAGATGTTGCTCCTGGTCAACTCGTCACTGGCCCAGGCTGGCTCAATATTGATACGGGTGCCTACCATCCCAAAAGTGGCTGGCTCACGGGGATTGACCTGGATGAAAATCAGGTTTACCAAGTTAATGTTCACGATCAGACGCGCCGTCAACGTTCTCTGCAGGATGCATCTAGCCCATTGACGGGGCAACGACAGCGATCGCTGCTGGCCCTGAGCGCTTAATCACTACGCGCAGCAAACGCAGGCTTGGCCCATCTCCAAGCGCGATCAAGACTGGCCAGGGGCGATAACATTCACGCCCAAGTCTTGCAAAATTTCAGCTACAACCTCAGGGGCATTCCAGAGTTCAGCCTCCGAAACCGGCACTGGCTGCAACACTTGACGCTGAAAGCAGTTGCTATAAGCCTGATTTAAGGCGTGAGTCGTTGGGCTCACCCGCTGGGGCTGCAGTACCTTAACGGGCACGAGGAGTTCAGGTAGCTGCCGTTCTAAACGCTCGGCTTTTAAGTCTTGGCGTCTCCGCAGAAATAACAGTCGGCAGGTGGCTTCATAGTCCCGCAGTTGCCGTCGTCGTTGCCAGGTTCGCCGCAGCCAGCGCTGTTGCCCTAGCATCGCACCCAGCGGTCCAAACAGCATTAAGCCCATTGCCCCCAGCGACCAGCGCCCTGCCAACCAGCGAGTTCTGCGCCAGCGCTGTTTGAGGGCTGGGGCTGAGACCCCCTCTGGGGCAATCACAACCAACCCCCGGACTTGCTCGGGGTGTGATTGGGCGTAGCGGGTGGCAGTCCAGGCACCCACCCCTTCAGCCACCAGAATGATGGAGCGGCTGCAGATCCGCTCTAAATATTCAGCCAAACTCTGAGCCTGCAGCGCAATGGAATAGTCGGTAGGTCGCAAACGACTGGACTCTCCAAAGCCCAATAAGTCTGGAGCCAGGCAATGAAAGTGATCACCCAGTTGGGCCATAAGCGGTATCCACTGACTGCCATCAGCCCAGTTACCGTGCAAAAACACGATCGTTGGGCCGCTGCCCACTTCTCGCCAAAATAAAGACCCTTGGCTCAGTCGTATACGTCCGTTGCGGAGCGGTAGTGCCATCCCGGTTTACTAAAAAATGCTGGGGCGATCGCGCCACTCAGCGAAACATCCTTGATTTATGCCAGCACGGTGGCATTGGCAAAATAAGCTTGCAAATGTTTGGTGTGGTCATGGGAAAGGGGTAGGGTCAAAACGCGATCGCGATCAAAAGCAGCCACCTCTACAATCTCGTTGGAATCAGTCACCCGAGGGTGACCCTCCACAAAGGCTTCGAGGGCGACACAAACCGAATGAAAGCGGGGATCACGGTAGCCCGTAGAGTATACCCCCCCTAAACGCACCATCTGCACCACGGTCAAGCCCGTCTCTTCATAAAGTTCACGGGTCGCCGCAGTGGCAATATCCTCTCCCCAATCAACAATGCCCCCTGGTAAGCTCCACAACTGGGTATCTCGTCGCCTCGCCAGCACAATTTGACCATTCGGCAAAATCGGAATAACGCTCGTGCCCAGGATGGGGCGACGTAAAATCAGCCCCAGTAATACCCGAATCGGACGCCAGATCCTTACCATAGCCAGTGCTCGAATTAGGCCGCAGTCAGTTCAGCCAAATCGGCCAAAACCTCCTGGGCATGGGGCTCAGGCTTGACCTTGCGGTAAATCTTCTCCAGGGTGCCATCGGGTCCAATGATAAAGGAGTGACGGAAGACGCCCATAAACTCTTTTCCCATAAACTTTTTGAGACCATAGCTGCCGTAGCTGGCTGCCACGGCTCCCCCTTCATCAATTAATAAAGGAAAGGGAAGGCTGTGCTTCGTGGTGAACTTGGTGTGGGCCTTGGCATCATCGGCACTTACGCCCAGCACCACCACGTTTTTGCCCTGATAATCTCCATAGGCATCGCGGAACCCGCAGGCTTCTTTTGTACAGCCAGGGGTATTGTCGCGGGGGTAGAAGTATAAAACGACCCACTGACCTTTTAGATCACTCAACTTAAAGCGATTGCCTTCCGCATCAGGTAAATCAAAATCAGGGGCCGCATCGCCAACACTTAAGGACATCACTTACCTCCAGGAACTTTCACGCCTAACAATTGTTAAGGACTGCCCGCCTGGTGTAAACCAAATGCCGCTATTTTCCTCTGCTTTCAACACCAGCAGCGCCTGATTGAGTTCTCAGCCTCCCCTCACGCGGCCTCGATACCCTAAGTAAAGTTGTTTGCTTGAGCTATCGGAATGCAGGTGCCCATTACCCAAGATCTCGTTCTGGTTGGTGGGGGCCATACCCACGCCATTGTGCTCCGGAAGCTGGCCATGGAGCCCATACCTGGGGTACGCCTAACCCTGATTACTAATTTGGTGGACACCCCTTACTCAGGAATGCTGCCCTGCCATATCTCTGGCCTGTACGACTTTGATGAATCTCACATTGATTTGCGGCCTCTGACCCGCTTTGCCCAATGTCGCCTTGTGATGGATACGGCTGTGGGTCTAGATCTCAAGGCGCGGCAAGTTCATTGTGCAGGGCATCCACCGATCACCTACGATGTGCTGTCGATCGATACTGGCAGCACACCCGCCACCCTATCTGTGCCAGGGGTCGCTGATTACGCCATACCAGCCAAGCCAGTGCCGCAGCTCTTAGCGGCATGGGCGGCATTTTTGGAGCAAGTGCGGCAGCAGCCTGATCGTCCCGTTGAGATCGCCATTGTGGGCGGTGGGGTTGGCGGAGTGGAGTTGGCTTTGAATATGCAGGTGCGGCTACAGGCGCTGCTAGCCAAACTTGGGCGACCGCTGACCCAGCTCACCCTGCATCTCTTTCATCGCGGTACAGAAATTGCCAATGGCCGTAATCGCAGCACCCGCCGCCTGCTGCGTCGCCATTTTGAAAAACGGGGGGTGCAACTGCATCTAGAGGAATCTGTAGTTGCGGTGGAGCCAGCAGCAGATCGTCGTCAGGTTCGCTGTGCCTCTGGGTTAACCGTGGCGTGCGATCGCGTCTTTTGGGTAACCCATGCCTCAGCCCCGGACTGGCCCAAAAAATCCGGCTTAGTCACCGATGAGCAGGGCTTCATTTTGGTGAAAGATACCCTGCAAAGCTGCTCCCATCCTGAAGTATTTGCAGCGGGGGATGTGGCAACCATGGTCAACCATGTCCGCCCCAAGGCGGGCGTATTTGCGGTACGCCAGGGACCGCCGCTATTTCACAACCTCAAAGCAAGACTGCAAGGGCAACCCCTCAAACCCTTTAAACCCCAAAGCCAATACCTCAACATCATTGATACAGGTGACGGCAGCGCGATCGCCTCTCGGGGGCCTTTCACCTTTGAATCTCGCTGGATGCGGGCCTGGAAGGATCGGATCGATCAGGCTTTCATGGGGTTGTTCAGGGACTTTCCCGCCATGGCTCCTACAACGTCGGAACACAGACTAAACGCTCTAAAACCGCCAGCAGCTATGCACTGCGCTGGCTGTGGCTCTAAGGTAGGCAGTGATGTTCTGAACCTAGCCTTAAGACGCGTCAAGCAGGATTTCCCACAATGGGCGCAACGCAGCCCAGAGAATATCATTCTGGGCTTGGATGCCCCCGATGATGCGGCGGTGGTCAAGGTTCCCGAAGGCCAGTTGATGGTCCACACGGTGGATTTCTTTCGAGCTTTGGTCGATGACCCTTTTGTGATGGCCCAGATCGCGCTCAAGCATTGCCTCAGTGATCTCTATGCCACCGGGGCAAGCCCTCAGACCGTTTTGGCGATGATCACGCTGCCCTATGGGCGCTCTGTTCTCCAGGCAGAAACGCTCTATCATCTATTGGCTGGTGCTCACAAGGCTTTGTTCTCAAGCCAAACCCCTTTGGTGGGCGGACACACCACAGAGGGACAGGAGCTGATGATCGGGTTCGCCTGCAATGGCGTGGTGTCTCCAGAGCAGATTTGGCGCAAGGGCAACCTGCAACCGGGTCAAACCCTGATTTTGACCCAGCCCTTAGGCACGGGCACCTTATTTGCTGCTGATATGCAAAGAGCCGCCAAAGGCAGGTGGGTTGAGGTGGCGATCGCCCAAATGATTCAACCCTCTGCCGCCGCGGCCCAATGCTTTCGCAATCACGGTGTAGCGGCCTGCACCGATGTCACTGGGTTTGGGTTATTAGGGCATTTAGGGGAAATGGTAGCCGTATCCCACGTCGCGGTGGCTCTAGACTTGACCGAGCTGCCAGTTTTGGCCGGCGCAAGGGAGAGTCTAGCTTTGGGCCATCTCAGCTCGCTCCACCCCCAGAACCTACAAGCAGCTCAGCTACTACAAAACAGTCAGCGCCATAGTCAGCATCCGGATTATCCGCTGCTATTTGATCCACAGACGGCAGGGGGGCTGCTGGCAGCAGTGCCGAGCGATCGCGCCCAAGCCTGTCTAGAAGCCCTATGGGATCAGGGCTATCCTCACAGTCGCGTCATCGGCACCGTGCTCCCACCCGTGGCGAACGAACGGCCCATTACAATCAGGGCATGGTAAACCCGGTTGATATTGAGACATTTTTAGCAGCTCCCGGCCCAATTCTGGATGTACGCAGCCCTGGGGAGCACCACCAAGGACATCTGCCCAATGCCGTCAGTTTCCCGCTATTTTCAGACGAGGAGCGGGCGAAAGTGGGCATTTGCTATAAGCAGCAGGGGCGAGATCCAGCTGTACAGTTGGGGTTCGACTTGGTTGGCCCCAAGAGGGGGAGCTTAATTCGCCAGGCCCAAGCCGGTGCAACCGAGCAAGTAGTGCGAGTCCATTGCTGGCGGGGGGGCATGCGCAGTGGGGCCGTGGCCTGGGCATTGAGCCTAGCCGGATTCAAGGTCATCACTTTAAGGGGCGGCTATAAACGTTTCCGCCACTGGGTGCGAGAGCAACTGGCTCAGCCTCGCCAAGTCATCGTCCTCGGGGGCATGACCGGTACGGCCAAAACCGATATTTTGCTGGCCATGGCGGCTCAAGGCCAGCAGGTAATCGATCTCGAAGGCTTAGCCCACCATCGGGGCAGCAGCTACGGTAGCTTGGATATGCCCCCTCAACCCAGTACCGAGCAATTTGAAAACCGACTGGCTCAGAGATGGGTCGCCTTAGATTCTGAGAAGCCGGTTTGGTTAGAGGCCGAAAGTCGTCGCATTGGCAGTTGCCATATCCCCGACGAGGTCTTTCAGCAGATGGAAGCGGCCCCCACGATTGAAATCACCCGCTCCTTGGCAGAACGGGTGGCCGTGCTGGTGGAAATGTACGGAGACAGCGACCCTGAAACGGCGATCGCCGCCACCCAACGCATTCGCAAACGCTTAGGTGGGCAGCGCACTCAAGCGGCGATCGCCCATATTCGTGCCGGTGAACGTCATGCTGCTTGCGAAATCTTGCTGGACTACTACGATCGCGCCTATCGCTACGATCTTGAACGCCGCAAGCAAGTGATTCCTCAGCTTGACGTAACGGGTTGCAATCCAACCGCCGCTGCCCAGCGCTTGCAAACCGCCCTGGCAGAAGGACTCATCCACACTCAAGACGCTGGCACTTAAAGCAAAGTTTTACCTCAAAAAAGCGGTGAATTGAGATGAAAGAGCCTCCAGCGCTAAAATCATCTTAGATAAAAGGACTATTGAAATGATGGCATTGCCACCGCCTCAGCTAGACCCAAATCCAATGCAACGCATTGCGGACGCTTCCCCAGAGAAGCTGTCTGAATATCTTGAACTATTTCATCCAGTAGATTCTAAGGGGCGTTATTTGCATTACGACGAGTTTCAATATCGTGTGCCCAAAGGCTTAGATCTCCATTTGGCTTGGTCTCTCGTCAAGCTGGCAAGAAAGGCGCAGCAGAAAATACTATTGTCTCTAGGTGATTCAGTGCAAGGCTGTTTCTTTTACTTGACGCCTACTATTCAGATAGCCATCTCTGAAACAGATAGACATACAACGATTCCTTCATTGGATTGGATGAGTAGCCTGATAGGCGAGCAGACTTATTTTGA
>JBHJIP010000100.1:0-49798 GCA_050043365.1 Leptolyngbyaceae cyanobacterium | reverse complement strand
AATCGGAATTGGGGGCTGGCCCCCAAACCCCCTGATATGGGGGCCTAACTCCCCCACCACCCCCCTAAAGGGAGATACAGGTTGGGTTGTGAATGCGCACGGCAACAGGGGCGAGGCTGGCAACAATCCATTCACCCAGCCGCAAAACTGGATTTTGCTGGGTTGTGCCATCTGGTGTAGGGGCACCTCTTGTGGGTGCCCTCGGAGGGTACGAATCGAGAAATCGGTATGTTCAGGGGCGATTGGCGGAGGGTAGGCACGAGACCTACCCAGGTATCTTTTTCCCGAGAGATCTCCTAAATGCCCAGCTCCGCTGCCCGCACGGTTAAAACCGCTTGACGGATCAGAGGCAGAAATCGCTCAATATAGCTGGGCCAGCCCACCACAATGGGCTGTCGGTGAATCAGGCTCTCAGGATAGACCCCAGTGCTATCAAACCGGATGGGTTGACCATCCAAATCGCAGCACACCAGACCCGCCGCCTGGGCCAACGCCAAAGGACCGGTGGTATCCCAGAGTTTGACCCGCCCATTCAGATAGATATAGAGCCCCGCCTGCCCTTTAATCACCTCCATCACCTTGAGACCGTAGCTGCCAAGGGCGTAGCTATGGAGCTGTGGCGCTATGGCGGCGATCGCTTCTCCAAATCGGTTTTCATCTCGTCCGCCCAGGATAATCGGGCAGCGATCTCCCCTCACATCTGACGGCTCTGACGGGGCCAAAGGCTGGGGCTCTCCCGCTGGGTCAAGCTGAAACAGCCCCCAATCGGGTCCGCCCCAATAAAATCGCCTTTGGGCTGGACCATAGACCCAACCGGCTTGAGGCTGAGCTTGGGCCAGCAACCCCACCATCAGGGCATAGTGCTGACCATGGTTTATGAAGTCTTCGGTACCGTCGATCGGGTCAATCAGCCATAGCCGATCGGATTGATTAAACGCAGCCGCAGACTGTCGATTTTCTTCCGTGACGATGCCGTCACTGGGGAACTGCTTTGCAAAGGATTCGGCCAGTCGGGTATCTAAGGCGCGGTCCACAGAGGTGACGTAATCTTCGACCCCTTTCTCAAAGACCTCAAAGGGCTGCTCTGCAGCATCTCGGGCCTGTTGGCCACAGGCCAGCAGCACGGTTTGAATGGCGGCATTTTGGTCCTCAGAAACCGGGGGCATGGGCGCGATATCTCTCTGGCGGGGCAATCACTGCCAGTGTGCCATGGGGTTGCGGATACCAGGGTCGCTCATATTACAGGGTGCCTCAGGTTAAGAGCTTCCTGCTATGCTCGACAATTGGCGGCAACGGTTATTGATCGATAGTGGTGAGCGCAGGAGCGGACGGGCGTGCTGGATCTGAAGCAAATTCGACAAAATTTTGACGACGTACAGGTGGTTCTTGGGCGGCGGGGCGACTACGACCTAGCCCCACTGCGAGACCTAGACCAGCAGCAACGCACCTTAGAAACGCAGCGATCGCAGCTCCAAGCCCGCAGCAACGAAATCGGCAAGGCGGTCGGTCAACAAATTCGCCAAGGGGCTGACCCCAAAGGTTCAGACATTCTGGCCTTGCGGGAGGAAGGCAACCAAGTTAAGGCCCAACTGGCGGAACTTGACCCCGCTACCAACGCTATCAAAGACCAAATTGCGTCTATTTTGCTGGGGTTACCCAACCTGCCTAGCGCCACCACCCCCGACGGCAAGGACGAAACCGAGAATGTGGAGATTCGTCGCTGGGGCGATGAGTATAGGCCCAAGGGTGAGACCCTCAAGCCCCACTGGGAAATCGGCGAAGCCCTGGGCCTGATGAACTTTGAGCGCTCCTCGAAAATCGCCCAGAGCCGCTTTGTGACGTTGCTGGGTCAAGGGGCTGCCCTAGAGCGGGCGCTGTTCACCTTTATGCTGGACCGCCACACCCGCCACGGCTACACCGAGGTGATGCCCCCTTACCTGGTGAATACGGCTTCGCTAACGGCTTCTGGCCAATTGCCTAAGTTTAAGGACGAAAGCTTTCAGTGTAAGGATGACGACCTCTGGCTCTCGCCCACGGCGGAGGTGCCGGTGACCAACCTGCACCGGGAAGAGATTTTGCAATCTGAAGATTTGCCCTTCCACTACTGCGCCTACACCCCCTGCTTTCGACGAGAGGCGGGCAGCTATGGCCGGGATACGCGCGGTCTGATTCGCCTGCACCAGTTCAATAAGGTGGAAATGTACAAATTCGTCCACCCCGACACCTCGGAGGCGGAGCATCAAACTCTGGTGGCGGATGCAGAGGCGATTTTGCAGGCGCTGAAGCTGCCCTATCGGGTGATTGAACTCTGCACGGGGGATCTGGGCTTCTCGGCGAATAAAACCTATGACCTAGAGGTGTGGATGCCCTCGGCGGACACCTACCGAGAGATTTCGAGCTGCTCGAATTGTGGCGATTTCCAAGCGCGCAGGGCCAGCATTCGTTTTAAGGTGGCGGGGCAAAAGGGCACGCAGTTTGTACATACGTTGAATGGGTCGGGGCTGGCGATCGGGCGGACAATGGCGGCGGTGTTGGAGAATTATCAGCAGCCGGATGGGACAGTGAAAGTGCCGGAGGTGTTGCAGCCTTATTTGAAACAGGAATGGCTGTAGGGGCTGTTGCCGTCCCGTTCCTGAACTTCATTGAAGATGCCTTCAACTTCTGACAAAAGCCTTTGCTACCGCCTGGCCCGACGCACTAATTTTGCAGCAGCTTGCTGCAAAAATTCCCTGGGGACAAAACACACTGATTTTGCAAAAGGTAAAAGCCCCCCAACAGCGGCAATGGTACATCCAGAAAACCATTGAGCATGGCTGGAACTGCAACGTGCTCAGTCTGCAAATCGATGGTGTCTCCACCTACAAACTGCGTGATAACCTACCCCCTAAACTCAAAACTAGCCTTCCCAACCCTGAGCAACTGGGAATGGAACTAGAAGCCGCAGCGACTGAACTAGAACAGCGATCGCTAAGATCACCGATCCAAGCTGTAAGGCTATGTCCCTTCACACTTTCCTCACAACCTATTGCTAAACTGCGAATGAGTTCCTGAAAATCGCCATGACGACGCCTCCACCTTATGGGTGGGGGTTTTGTTTTGGACGCTCTGCCCCTCGCATTGCCAGGGCTGTGCCGATCGCAATCCCGATTGCATCCATCACCAAATCCCCTGGATCCAAATTGCGATGGGGCGAGAAATATTGTGCGAGTTCCTCCGCCACCACAAACAAGCTAAACAGCGTCACAAAAAGCGGTAATCGTTTGCCCATCAGGCAAAAGCGGCGATGGCGAATCAGTTGCTCCCCCAAATACGCCGCAATGCCATAGAGCACCACATGGCCAATTTTGTCGTAGTAGGGGATGTACCCCAGTTGGGGGGGGAGCGCATTGCAGTAGGCCATCACTAAACCGCCGCCGATCAGGGCGAAATAGAGCCAGGTCAATGCATTCCCTGGGGTAAATCGAAGAGAGGATGGGGACTCGGGCATAACAGACCTTTAGATATAGCTGGGGTCAGGAAGCCTTCGGCACGCTTCAAGACTGAAAGTCTTTATTCATAGGCTTTCTGACGTCGCCAATGCTGCAAGCTTTACGGCATTAGCCATGGGTACGGTTGAGCTGAGCAACAGGGCTTGATCTCACGGTTACATAAGGCTTTGGGCATCGCCCAGGGTTGCCCACCCAAATCCGCCCGGACCCGACCCTTTCCGACCTAGTCACCCCTCCACCATGCACCCCCTCTCCCGTTTACTGCGCTACAGCCGTGCCCATCGCCGTCAGGTCTGGATGGCCAGTATCTGCTCGGTCTTCAACAAAATCTTTGACCTAGCTCCGCCGGTGCTGATTGGTCTGGCGGTGGATGTCGTGGTTGAGCAGCAGAACTCAGTGATTGCAGGCTGGGGATTTGAGACCGTGCAGGCCCAGTTCGTGGTGCTGTCGGTCTTGACCTTTGGGGTCTGGAGTCTAGAGTCTGCTTTTGAATATGCCTATGCGGTGCTGTGGCGGAATCTGGCCCAGGTGATTCAGCAGGATCTACGGGTGGATGCCTATACCCATCTGCAAGATCTGGATTTGGTCTATTTCGAAGATCGCAGCACGGGTCGGTTGATGGCGGTGCTCAATGACGACGTTAATCAGCTCGAGCGGTTTCTCGATCACGGTGCTAACGAAGTCCTGCAGGTGATCACTACAGTGATTTTGATCGGTGGAGCCTTTTTCGCAATGGCACCGGGGGTGGCTTGGATGGCAATGCTGCCGATGCCGTTCATTATTTGGGGGGCGATCGCTTTTCAAAAGTTCCTTGCCCCTCGCTATGCAGAAGTCCGGGAGCGGGTGAGCATTCTCAACAGCCGTCTGTCCAACAACCTCAGCGGCATCCTCACTATCAAGAGCTTCACCGCCGAGACCTACGAGACCGAACGGGTACGCCAGGAGAGCGCACCATATCGCCTCAGCAATCGTACGGCGATCGCACTCAGTGCCGCTTTTATTCCCCTGATTAGGATTCTGATTTTAGTTGGCTTCACCGCCACGCTACTTTATGGCGGGCTTTTGGCCGTGGCTGGAGATCTGGCCGTGGGCACCTACAGCGTATTGGTATTTCTAACCCAGCGGTTGCTCTGGCCCCTAACCCGCCTGGGTCACACCCTGGACGAATATCAACGGGCCATGGTTTCGACCCAACGGGCCTTAGATCTTCTCGATACGCCGATTGCCCTGCATCCTGGCTCTCAAAGATTACCGGTGAGTAATATCCAAGGAGAGATTCACTTTGAGGATGTCACCTTTGCCTATCGAGATCGGACTCCTGTCGTTGAACACCTCACTCTAAAGGTGCCAGCAGGCCAGACCATCGCCATTGTCGGCTCCACCGGTTCTGGCAAAAGCACTCTGGTGAAGTTGCTGCTGCGGTTTTATGAGGTGGGCGAAGGGCGCATCACCCTGGATGGATTGGATCTGCGGGAATTAGATCAAAGCGATCTACGTCAGGCGATTGGTTTGGTCAGCCAGGATGTGTTTTTGTTCCACGGCACCGTGGCTGAAAATATTGCCTACGGCACTTTTGGGGCCACTGCCGCTGAAATCGAACAGGCGGCTCGCATTGCAGAAGCCCACGACTTTATCGCAGTTCTGCCCCAGGGGTACGACACCATCGTGGGGGAACGGGGCCAAAAGCTCTCTGGGGGGCAGCGACAGCGGCTGGCGATCGCCCGCGCTGTCCTCAAAAATCCCCCAATTTTAGTGTTGGATGAGGCCACCTCGGCGGTGGATAACGAGACGGAAGCGGCCATCCAGCGATCTCTAGAGAAAATCACTCAGGATCGAACCACAATCGCGATCGCCCATCGCCTCTCCACCATTCGCAATGCCGACGCCATCTACGTAATGGAGCAGGGGCAACTGGTGGAATGGGGCACCCACGAAGAATTGCTAGAGCGCAATGGACCCTATACCAGCCTGTGGCGGGTACAAATGGGCATTCGATTGACCCCCCTCTCTTAAACCCACACTTAATCGCAATCGTGGGTTTATCGAGACGCCGTTCAGCAGGGGGAGAAGCTTAGGCGACCAACCGCCGTACTGGTAGGCAAGTGTTTAATTGCTGCTCACCCTGCTGCAACTGATGCATATGGTGAAAGAGCTTCCAGCAATATTGCTCCGGCAAACCACAGGTCTGGGCACCGCGCAACACCACGCTGAAGTACCAGTCGTTAGGAGCGATTTCACGGGTGAGCTTTTCCATTACGGTGTAGGTGCGGACCTGCCCGTAGCGGAGATCGCCACAGTTTACCGATACGGTTTCATGGCCGTAGCCCACTTCTCGCTCATCGAGGCGATCGCTGAGCCGCAGCGGCAAACGATACAGCACTCCATGGACCACATGGTTCGGATCCTTAACTACATCCAAGACCCCGCAGTTGCGACGCTCTGACCGACGAAAGAAGCCAAGGCGATAGTCCGGCAGCGTAGCAGGACCCATCACATAGGCATGGGTGCTCTCACCCAGGGAGCGCTTCAGGTCCACCGGACACATACAAGACCCATAAGCAAAGTAGTAAAACATGTCGTCTGCTTCGGGGGTGCTGTGCGCCAGTACTGCCATCGTGTCTACCAACCTCGCCTCAGGAATCTGGGGATTCTAGCATTGTTTGAGAATCGTTAAATCTAGCCTATCTTGATAGGGTTACCGGAGATTCAAAGGATTGTAACGAAACACCGCTGTGAACCCTTCTAACCAATGGGGCGGTGCCCCAGCCAACTGGCGGGCCATGCGCTCAATCACGACTGTTGGGACCTGTCGCGCTCGGGATTGATTGCGAGCTAGGCAAGTTTTTAACGGCACATCGAACCACATCCCAAAAATTGTGTTGAAGCCTGCCTTACGAGCGACTTGGATAACCAAGTGGCGATCACGGCGACGAGTATTGGTGGCGTCATAGAGACTGCCACCCAAATTGCCCGCGCGAATCAGTTCGACATGGCGCTCAAACTGGGTGGTTGCCTCCACCCAAATCGTCCCCCAATGCCCCTGAATCGCTTCATCTCCGTAGAGTTGAGCGCGGATGCGATCAGTCGAAATCAATCCATAGGGTGGATCAATATCCATAAAAAAATCTGCCCAGGTAGACTTTCCGCTACCGGGCAGACCTATCAAAATCCACAAAGGAATTTTGTCAGCGGGCACCTAGATCACCATGCCATCGGGAATAACGGCATTTTTCAAGACCACTACGATACCGCTGCGGATGTAGAAGCCCAGATCCTCCCGTTCCGCTTCCTCAACCCCCTCCTTGTTCACAATTTGCACATTGCGACCAATGCGGGCGTTCTTATCAATGATGGTGCGACGGACCGTGCTGCCCTCCCCAATCCCCATGGGAATCTTGCCTCGGGTTAGATGCTGACTACTTTCCGACATCGGCTCGTAATAGTCTGCACCCATCAGGAGTGAATCTTCAATAACACAGTCTTGATGGATGCGCTGCCGCAAGCCAATCACCGAGTGATGCACCCGGCAATTTCTAAGGATGCAGCCTTCGCCAATCATCGTCTGGGTAACTTGGCAATTTTGCAGCTTACTGGGGGGGAGGTAGCGCGATCGCGTATAGATCGGTGCATCCTCGTGATAGAAGCTAAATTCCGGCTGAGGCTGTTGGGTCAAGGCCAAATTGGCATCGTAAAACGCCTCAATGGTACCGATATCCTCCCAATATCCATCAAAGAGATAGGCTTGAACGTTGTAGTCCTGGGCCGAAGCCGGGATAATCTCCTTGCCAAAATCCGTTTGCTCTGGATTTTTGCGGAGTAGATCGATCAAGACCTGCTTCTTGAAGACGTAAATCCCCATGGAAGCAATGTAGGGCTTCGCTTGAGCCTGCTCTGGGGTGAGCCCCAAAGTCGTGGTATCCACCTGCATTTGCCTGAGGGCATCGCCCTTCGGCTGTTCGCAAAAGGCAACGATGCGTCCGCCCGCAGCGATTTTCATCAGGCCTAAGCTAGAGGCTGTCTTTTCTTCAATGGGCACCACCGACAGGGTGATATCGGCATTGGTACTGCGATGGCGCTCAATAAATAGGCTGTAGTCCATGCGGTAGAGATGATCCCCAGACAGGATCAAAAACTCATCCACATCCCAAGATTCGAAAATCCACAGGTACTTACGCACCGCATCTGCAGAGCCCTGAACCCAACAAGGACTATCAGGGGTTTGCTGGGCAGCTAGCACCTCGACAAAGCCCTCAGAGAACTGAGAGAAGGTGTAGGCCCTGGAGATATGTCGGTTCAGAGAGGCAGAGTTGAACTGCGTCAAAACATACTGCTTGTGGATGTCGGAATTAATGCAATTGCTGACGGGAATATCAATTAACCGATATTTACCAGCCAGAGAAACGGCTGGCTTGGCCCGGAATTTTGTCAACGGATACAGGCGAGTACCGGCCCCTCCCCCAAGAATGATGGCTAAAACTCGTTTCACCAAAAACCTCGCAACTGCCTTTAAAGATCCCTTGATTGTCCACCCTTAGTTTGAGACGGGAGGTTCTCCTTGGCAAGGGGGAAGCGGCAAGTAATTTGAGCAGGTGTGTTTTAGATAACCCATGTGGGGATCAGGCTATAAGCATTTTTGAACAGTACTTTTTCTATTAATGGGGACGGGGAAGCAAGGTGAAATATTAAAGCAATTGATTTCGCCCTGCTTACCTCTCCTTCGTCTCGAAAGGGGTGGCCATTCAGGGACTATTTCAGAAGGGTAGACCCAAACCTTTGTACTGTTGGAAGAATCCCTTCAAAGTTGCTTGGATCTGGGCGACCCCCCCCGTAACTTCCGACTCAATATTCAGGGGTAACACCGGATCATGGAGCGAAAGCCTAAGTAAAAACCATCCTTGCGTCTCGGGAGACCGGCAAACGATACGCACCCCCTCGTGATTTTTGGGCACCAGGCTCCAACCGGGCTGCGCTGCCGCAAAGACAGCTAAATCATCAATCACCTGTTGACCATAGGCCTTAAAGTCAGGGACTTGAATTTTGAGCCGCAATTCTTGGCTCTCTATAGGCTCTTTCAGATTGGCAATCAGATCGGTTAAGGTCTGACCCGCCAGATGGGCTCTCGCCAGCTCAATCAACACCTTGCTGATCAGGTAAGCGCCGTCGTCCAGAAAATAGTTTTCCTTCATTGCGCCGTGACCAGAAGTTTCGATCGCCAGCCAACTCTCTTGCCCCGTTTCATTTAGGCGCACCGCCTCGTTGATGACATTCTTGTAGCCCCGCTTAAAGCGATGGTGAACCCCTTGGCAATGCTGCTCAATAAAGGTCGTTAACCCATCAGAGGTAATTGAATCCGTCACGATCGCAGAGCCGGGATGCTCTTTGAGGACAATTGCCGCCATCAGCGCAATTAAACGGTTCCGGTTCAGCTCATTGCCCTCTGCATCCACAGCAGCAGAACGATCCACATCCGTGTCGAAGATAATGCCGAAATCCGCCTGGTTGCCCAGCACCGCTGTCCGAATCGCTGCCATGGCATCGGCATTTTCAGGATTGGGAATATGGTTAGGAAAATTGCCGTCGGGGTCTAGAAATTGGCTGCCCGTCGTGTCTGCGCCTAGAGGTTCTAGGACCTTAGCCGCATAAAACCCGCCTGCCCCATTTCCCGCGTCTACCACGATTTTTAAACCTTGTAGGGGCCGCTCAAAGTGCTCGGGGTGATTAACGGCCTCTCGGATGGTTTGTACTAATTGGTTGGCATACACGGTCATAAAATCATGGGCCTCAACGGTGCCTGGCATCGACGCTGTAGGACCTTCCTCTGACTCTGCCAACGCCAAAATTTGGCTGATATCGCCTTTACTCAAGCCGCCCGCCGCTGTAAAAAACTTGAGGCCATTGCGGTTGAAGGGCAGGTGACTCGCCGTCAGCATAATCGCCCCATCACAGTTAAAGCCTGGGGTGACGGTACTCATAAACATGGCCGGGGTCGAGGCCATGGCAAAGTCATAGACGTTAGTCCCGAGGCTGTTCATGCCTGATGCCACTGCGGTCATTAGATCAGGCCCCGATAAACGGCTATCGCGACCGATCGCCACCGTTAACTCGGCTATTGATTTCCCTTGTGTTTTTGCTAACCAGGTGACAAAGGCTTGACCGAGGCGATGCACCACCGTTGGAGTCAGGTTAACCGGCTCATCTGGTACGCCCGGCAGGGCAACCCCGCGAATGTCGGAGCCATTTTGGAGCTTTTTCCAATGGGTGGTGGGTGCAGCAATCATCCCAAAAGTCCTCGCTGGGGTTTAACGGGTTCGTCCCTTTGATCTAGCACCTCTGTTCAGACCGACCCAGGGATCCCCAGAAGATTTTGGATTTCCCTGGGCGGTAACCAGTGAAATGCTGAGGTGATCCCCTAGGCAGCGGGAGCACTTTGGGTCATGCTAATTACCGGAGTTATCCCCAGGAGAGAACAATGGCAGAGATGGATCCCGTCAAACTCATGAAGCAAGAAGTGGGCCGTGCCGCAGCGGCTCAGGTGGCGTCAGGCACCGTTTTAGGGCTGGGGACCGGTTCAACCACTGCCTTTGCGATTCAGTTTATTGGCGATCGCCTCGCTTCCGGCGAACTCACCGACATCAAAGGGGTGCCCACCTCTTTTCAAGCTTCAGTTCTGGCCAAAAAATACGGCATTCCCCTCACCACCCTGGATGAAGTTGAGACCATTCATCTGGCGATCGATGGGGCAGATGAAGTCGATCCCCAGTTCAACCTGATCAAAGGGGGCGGTGCCGCCCACACCCGCGAAAAAATTGTGGATGGCTTAGCCGAAAAGTTCATCGTGGTGGTGGATAGCTCCAAACTGGTAGACAAACTCGGGTCTACCTTTGCCCTGCCTGTGGAAGTGCTGCCCATGGCTGTGGCCCCCGTCACCCGTGCCTTAGCAGCCCTAGGTGGCAGCGTTGATTTGCGAATGGGTGTCAACAAAGATGGTCCGGTGATTACCGACCAGGGCAACATGGTATTAGACGTGAAATTTGAGGCGATCGCGGCACCAGCCGAACTCGAAGCCACAATCAACAACATTCCGGGTGTTTTAGAAAATGGCTTATTTGTCGGTCTTGCCACCGAAATCCTAGTGGGCGAGGTCAAGGACGGCCAAGCCACTGTACGCAGCCTCTAAAAAGCTCGAGTTTTTAAGGCTATCAGAGGCAGAATTTGGCTAATACAGCCACTGGAACATGCAGCCGGACTGGTTATTGGGCCTTGTTTTGCTAATACCGCTGGGTGGGTGAGGCTAAGCTATGGATGAAGATCTTGAGCTTTGCACTGTGCTAGAGGTGTTGAGGCGCACAGTCCAGTTCTTTATATAGGGATGTTTGCCATGGCTGCTGATAAAGATGACATCGCCAAAGAAAAATATGTAATGCCCAAAAGTTCCTATTGGGGAGAAGTTAATCTCTCTAATTTGACCTTTAACTCTAACCTGCAGGAATTTGCCCAACGAGTCTCCTTGATTTGTAATTTAGAAACCGGGGGCAAAATTCCACCAGGCGAAGCCTACAACCAAATTAAGGCGCTTTGGAAACAACTCAAAAAGTCCAAGAAGAATTTAATTGACAATCCCCCTAAACCTGAATTGCCTCCAGATGAATTGGAGTAGCGTTGAGAGCACGCTGTATTCAAAGCAGAAATAAGCCTAAACCATGGGGACGCTAATTAAAGGAATTACCGTTGCTGTCGGCATTGCCGGAGTGATTGCCCTACAGTTGCCCCGACTGGCGGCACAAACCACTGAGCGAGTGATTGACCCCGCTGCAGCAATAGAGGCCCAAGCCTTAAAGGAAGAGCAGCTCAGTGTATTGAAAATCGCGCCAGATTTCGGTTTCAGCAACCTGATTGCGGATTGGACCTTTCTGGAATTTGTTCAATATTTTGGCGATGTGCCCGTCAGAGCAGAGACCAACTATCAACTCAGTGATGATTTTTTTGAGGTGATCGTTGCTCAAGATCCGCACTTTATTGACGTGTATGTTTTCTTGACTGCGGCAACATCGTTTTATTCAGCCCAGCCGGAAACGACGGTCAAGCTACTGGCTCAGAGCCTGGAAACAATGGGTCCGACCCTGCCGCCGAATTCATACCTGCTGTGGCGCTACAAAGCTCTGGATGAGCTGCTTTTGCTCGGAGACAGCCAAGCTGCCCAAGCATCTTTTGAGCAAGCGGCTGACTGGGCGGCTCAGTCACCCCTTCCCAATGCAGCGCAATCCGCTGAAAACTCCCGCAATACCGCTAATTTCTTAAGACAGGATCCTGATAGCGTTCAGGCTCAGGTCAATGCATGGCTGCAAGTTTGGGGCAATGCCGTCAGTATCGATATTCAACAATTGGCTGAAAGTCGCATCAATGCTTTGGGATTTGAGTTGGTTCTAGAGAATGATGGGGTTCAAGTAGTTCCGCGCACTTCAGGCGAAAGGCTAGAGGATTCGACAACGGGGCAATAGTCCTTCCCCTCACCATTCTGGCTGCGGTGAATCGTCCACAGCCCCCGGTCTTGCGGTACAACTGCGGGTAATAGCGCTGAAGGAGTGGCATCAATGGCCGATTGGAAAAAATTGAGCATCTATACCAGCGAAGGGAGCCGTTGGGGCACGCGTTCCGCCCATGAAGCGATTGTTGCTAAGGCATTAGAGCGGGGACTTTACAGCGCTATCACCCTAGAAACCCAAGGGGGATTTGGTCCCTTTTTGGCCATACCTACAGCCAATCACATGGCTCTAGGCTCAGATCGCCCCATCGAAGTGCGAATCCTGGATCAGGTGCCTGCGATCGAATCTTTTTTAGCTCAAGAAGCCGAAATGCTAAAGCAGTGCATCGTGACGCTAGAAGAGATTGAAGTGGTTCAATATCCAGCCTAGGCGTTGCTGATCCGCCTGCGAGTGAACTGCAGCCGGGGGATGGGTTGGCCCTCGATCGCTGCATCAAATTAACGTTTCTTAAGGCGATGACCAAGTTTGGTAAGGGCTCCGGGCCAAGTTGGCATTACGGTACCGGGGGTCATGGGAGACTTCAACCCCAACCCAAGGGGGAAGCGATAAGGGTTCTGCCGCATCCTTTAGCTCCACCTCGGCAAGAACCAGCCCAGCGTTTTCGCCTAAAAATTCATCTACTTCCCAGAGGTGGCCTTGGGATTGAACCCGGTAGCGATATTTCTCAATTAAGGGTGGAATACAGAGCTGGGCCAGCATTGCTTCAGCATCTGCCTTGGGAACAGGGTATTCAAACTCACTGCGGGCAATGCCGACAGTGGGGCCTTTGAAGGTCACATAGCCTTGCTCACCTGCGAGTCGCACCCTTACCGTTGCTTGGGTTTGGGTCGGAATATAGCCCTGACAGTAGCGTAGACCGGGGGCTTGGTTGCGCCAGGGGGTGCCCTCCCCTCTTACCAAAAACTTACGCTCAATTTCTGCAGCCATGCCCCTACTGTGATCACAATCTAGAGGCATCATACCGTCAGGCAAAATCAGCCTGTTGGTGCAAAAAGGTTGCGATCGCTTCGGTCGTGGGTTGAGCGGCGATCGCCCCTGGTTGCAGCGTTGTTAAGGCCCCTGCAGCACTCGCAAACCCCATGATCTGTCGTAAACAGGTGGGATCTTGCCATTGCTCTAGGGGATGCTGCTGCAGCTGATAGAGCAATGCCGCCAAAAAGGCATCCCCTGCCCCAGTGGTATCTTGACTTTCGACCTTAAAGGCCGGTAAGTAGCCCTGCTGACCACAAACCCGATATTGACATCCCTCAGCCCCATAGGTGACGACAATCCCTAGGGCTTTTGGATGCCATTGGGCCAAGGTGGGTAAATCTGTTGTCCCAAAAAGCCACTGCGCCTCTTCTTGAGCAAATTTGAGCCATTGGGCGGTGGCTAAAAGGGGGCGAATTTGGGCCGGGGCTTGCTCGGGCTGGGGCCAAAACCGGGGCCGCCAATTTACATCAATGGCGATCTGAAGCTGATGGTGACGCGCCAAGCGAATGGCTTGTTTCAGGGCCTGCCCCGTATGGGCATAGGCCAAACCCAGGGTGCCGACGACCAGCCAATTCGCCTGGGCAAAGAGTGCTGTGGGCAGCGCCTGGGCCTGGAGCTGGGCATCGGCAAAAAGACTCGGGTCATCGTGGGTAAAACCGCCAAACCGGCGATCGCCCTCAACCGACCGCAGCACATGCACAATTCGAGTCGGTGCCCCAGAATATTGCACCCCCCAGCAATCTACCCCGATATCTCCAAGGGTTTGGGTGATGCGCTTACCAAAGGAATCTTGCCCCAAGGCACCGATAAAGGTGGTTGGGCTGCCGAGTTTTGCTAAGGCCGCCGCCACATTGGCAGGGGCACCCCCAACATGGTCTTCCCAGTCGGTAACGGCATTCACTGTTTCTGCAGGATGTTTGGCGACGCGATCGATCAGCGCCTCTCCCAGGCAGAGGGTTAAACGACGTTCCAAAGCTAAGAAATCCAAATGTGACGACAAAATGCGCTGACCGGCGTTCCCGCTCCCCTAGCGGATACGGCGGGTAACGTAGTGGGTCATTTCAAGCAGAGCCTGATAGGACTCAGACTCCGGTAGGCCCTGCAAGCAGGTTTTAGCGGCTTGGGCATGGTAAAGAGCCAATTCCCGCGATCGCTCAATGCCAGCACTGTTATGAACGAGGTCAATGGCCTGTTCAAAGTCGCCGGATTCTGCAAATTCCCGCTCAATCAGCGTACTCAGACCGGGCTTCTCTTCAAGGGCGTACAGTACAGGCGCGGTTAAGTTCCCACTCTTGAGATCGGAGCCAGCGGGTTTGCCCAACACTTCAGTTGACCCTGTGAAATCCAAAATGTCATCCACAATTTGGAAGGCTAGCCCTAAATGCCGACCATAGCGGTAAAAGTTCTCGGTCTGTACCGTGGGCAAACCACTCAAAACGCCGACCGACTTGGCGCTATTAGCAATCAGAGACGCCGTTTTGTAATAGCTTTTCTCCAGGTAAGACTCTATGGATAAATCCACCTCAAAGCGATTCAACCCTTGCTGAATTTCGCCCTCAGCTAGATCCATGATCACCTGAGAGAGCAATTTCACTACTGTCAGGTTATCTAGGTTTGCCAGATACCAGGAAGATTGAGCGAACAAGAAATCGCCAGCCAGGACCGCGATCCGGTTACCGAAGCTGCTATGGACAGTGGGGACACCGCGCCGCACCTCTGACTCATCCACAACATCATCATGGACTAGGCTAGCCGTGTGAATCATCTCGGTGATTTCGGCCAGGCGGCGGTGCTGGGGCAGGATGTCCTCCGATGGTGTCACCGCTCGTGCAAGCAGTAAGACAATCGCTGGACGAATCCGTTTCCCCCCTGCCCCAAACAAGTGCTCTGCAGCAGCATACAGAATTGGGTGGCGCGCCCCCACCAGCTGCTTAAGGTTATCGGCTAGGAGGTTAAGGTCGACCTCGACGGGCGTGAGCAAAGAAGTGACTGAAGCCATGAACAAAGCGGCCCAAGCAATTTGGTTACGAAATTTTACAGTTCCGCTTTCATTCTAAGCTACCGCCATGGGAAGGGGAATCAGCCGGCAACTGAGGTGAGCCAAACCGGTTCCCAAAATAGGGGTGAGGGCCTTGAAAATCCCATGAATTGTCACAAGAGACTGTCCCATTCATTGATTTGTATTTCTTAAGCATCAAACTTCATTGAAAGGTCACGAAGTTATGCCCAGATAAAGCTCAATGGGGGGGTTCATAACCCTATAGCTGTGTTAGTCTGGATATAAGATTTCCAAAAACTAAATAACGCTCCTTTCGGACGCTTATCTGTTTGTTGTCTTGAGGCTTTTTGCTTCAAGGCGTAACTTTCTACAGGTCTGCTTCTCCAGCAACGAAAGGGATAGGGTAACAACCTCCACGGCAGAACAAGCCCAGGTGCTAGCGGAATACCGTCACTGGTGTATCGCTAGGTGGCTATGTATCTTGAGGGTGCGAGTAAAACCTATCTCAATGCTGGGTTGATGTACCCGTTATTTAGGGAATGAAAGGGCGCTTGGGTTGAATCGCCCTGCTTCATGCACCCCGCCATGGATACTTCTCTCCCTATGTCTGCTTTGATCCTATCCCTTGCCATTGGCTATCTGGTTACGGTTTACAGCCTGCTGTGGTGGGCAAAGCGCACGGGAAAAACCAGTGAGCGAACGTAGTCGATGAGTGAAGCTATGCTGGACTCACGCCTAAAGCCTAAAGCTTGCCCTGCTTTCAAGCTTTAGCGGCAACTGAATGCAGAGGTGTGCCGTTGCCACCCGATCTGAGATGAGAGCTGTAGCTCCAACCCATTACCCCCACCCTTGGCTAGCCGCCAACTGTTCCCTGATATTTCCTGGGTTCGGCCAACTGTATCGAGGGCAGGTGCTTAAAGGCAGCCTCTTTGCGATCGCCACGGGGAGCCTAATCAGCTTCCTGATTTGGTCTATTTTTGCGGCTGATGGCAACACCGTTCAGGGGTTATGGGCGATCGCCAGTCTTTTGACCCTCTATGGCTGGAGCATTTTCGACGCTTTAGGACAGAAAGGACTCAGCCATGGCGCTAAACCGTCCCAGGGTGGGTCCTATGATCCTTGGTACACGGCTTTTCTGTCCCAGGTGTTGCCGGGATTAGGCCATTTATATTTGCAGCGGGTCGGTGTTGGTAGCCTTTTGCTATTTGTCGGGATTGGGAGTGCTTTGCTTACCCAGACCTACCCGAGCTTGTTGCCTATCCCTGTGTTGATATGGACATTTGGGTGCTACCACGGCTATCACATCGCGTTACCGAGTCATCGTCATCGTCACCCACTAATTTGGATGATCGTATTGGGCATGGTGGTGCTGCGGTTAACGGTGGGCGCGATTCCCGCCTGGGTGAACCTAACCGTCGAGCAATGTATTGTTCCCAGTGCATCCATGGTGCCGACGTTGCAAATCAACGATCGCCTATTTGTGCGCCATCAAGCCGATTATCGGCCCCAAGTGGGGGATGTGGTGGTTTTCAAGGTGCCGGTTACTGCTCAGCAATTGGATGATACTGAACCAGACACGTTAATCGTGAAGCGGATCATTGCCCTACCGGGGCAAACAGTTCAGGTCACCCAAGGTCAAGTTTTTGTCAATCAACAGCCCATATCAGAGTCTTATATTGCCGAGCCGCCCGCCTACGAATGGGGGCCGAACTTGATTCCCCCCGACCAATTTTTTGTTTTGGGGGACAACCGCAATGCCAGCAGCGACTCTCACCGCTGGGGCTTTTTGGTCAAAGACCTGATTATTGGCAAAGCCTACAAAATTTACTGGCCTCCAGCCCGGATTAGCGCCTTAAGCTAAAGGACGAGCAATGGGAACGGGTGAGTTGACCCTCGCCACCTTGACGGGTTGTACGACCGGTTCATAGCCCAGCCATCCTTTAGAGCGTTGGGCAAATTGTCTTGGGGACCCACTCACGAAAAACTGCGGTGCTCGTCCTGGGGCCGTATTCTTGAGGTCAAGCATTTCTAACTCTTGGGCCGCTGCCGCCACGAGCGAGACCGCCGGATCAATTCGCTGTACGGCGTCAGACAGCAGGGTCTTAAAAACAGGTTCCAGATAAGGATAATGGGTACATCCGTAAACCAAGGTATCGATCTGTGCAGCGACTAGGGGCTGCAAATATTTAGCCGCCACGGCTCGGGTCCGGTGATCCCCTAGGCGATCTTGCTCAATCAGCGGCACAAATTCAGGACAGGCCACTTGCCAGACCTGGGTGGTGGCGTCCACCTCTAAAATGGCTTGGCGGTAGGCATTACTGGCGACGGTGGCAGCTGTGGCGAACACCCCCACCCTTCGCCCGTTTTGGGCAGCGGCCCGAGCCCCCGGACAAATCAATCCTAAAACTGGCACTGAAAATTCCTGCTGGACTTGCTCCAGCACCAGGGCAGAGCTGGTGTTGCAAGCCATCATCACCATCTTCACCCCCTGGTCCATCATCCAGCCGATGATTTCGCGTCCAAAGGCCAGGATTTCCTCAGGGGTGCGATCTCCGTAGGGTAATCGGGCCGTATCCCCGAAATAGAGCGCAGATTCCTGAGGCAGTTGACGGCCTAACTCCCGCAAAACGGTTAGCCCACCAATGCCGCTATCAAAAATCCCGATCGGGGCGTGGCGGGAAGGCGCAGGCTGGAGAACCATAAGCGATCACCTCAGGGAATGTATCAGTTTGTTGTTAAGAGTTTAGAGTGCTTTACACAGATTGCAGTAGCGATCGCACTAAATTCAGCAAACTTCTCCTGTTCCCCTAATCCTCTAAACCCCAGCCCTGATCAGGGCGTTTCTAGGTTTCGGGTTCCAGTTCACCCAAAGAACCATCATCCTCTGACTCTTTGAACACCACCCGTAAGAGGGGCGGGGCCACAAAGGTGGTCAAAATCACCATCACAATAATGGCCGCTTCAAGGGATTCAGACAGCACTCCACTGGCGGAACCTACCCCAGCAAACACAAGACCCACTTCTCCCCGAGGAATCATCCCCACACCAATAGCAAGACGATTGAGTTGGGGTTGCCCAAAAATTACAAACCCGGTGATCACCTTGCCGAAGATGGCCACCAGGACCAAGAAAGAAGCAATGATCAATCCTTCTCGGTTGGCCGGTTCCAGCGGATTTAAAACACTCAGGTCGGTACGTGCCCCCACCGTGACGAAAAAGACCGGCACCAACATGTCGGAAATGGGGCTGATCTGTTCTTCAAGCTCCTTGCGCTTAGAAGTTTCTGCCAAGATCAGACCGGCTGCAAAAGCCCCTAAGATGGCCTCTAAATTAATGGCAGCGGCAATATAGGCCAGGGCAAACGCAAACACCAAAGAGCTAATAATCACCTGCCCTCGGGTTTGCATTTGATCGACTAACGTCACAAACAAGGGGCTCAGTAGCCGACCGACAAAGATTGAACCCACCAGAAAGATAGCCGCCCCGGCAATCAGATAAACCACATTCAGGATTTCGATTTCCCCAGTCTTGGCTAAGCTAGCCACCACAGCCAGGACGATAATACCGAGCACGTCGTCTAAAACAGCGGCCCCGATGATCACCTGCCCCTCTTTTGAACTCAGCTTTTGAATTTCGGCAAGCACTTTGGCAGTAATACCGATACTGGTGGCGGTCAGGGCGGCCCCAGCAAAAACCGCAGGGATAGTCGAAATACTAAAGAGGGCAATCAACCCGGCAGTCCCTAGGGAAAAGGGCACTACAACTCCGACCACGGCCACCACAGCCGCCTGGGGGCCTACTCGAATCAATTCTTTTAAGTCCGACTCTAAGCCAATCTCAAACAGGAGAATCACCACCCCCAGCTCTGCCAGGATGGAGACGACTTCACTTTCTCCCTTAAAAACGGCCAAAAGTCCCTCAGGTTCTAAACCCGCTGTCGCCTGGACAACCTTCATTAAGTTAGATCCGGCTTCGGCTGCCCCTTCAGGGAAAACAATCAGGTGCAGCGCAGAAACCCCGACGATTACCCCCCCGACCAATTCACCCAATACTGGCGGCAAATTGACACGGGCACAGAGTTCGCCCCCAATTTTGGCGGCCAGGTATACCGTAATCAGGCTCAGCAGCACACTGGCCAAGACGAGAGGTTCTAATTCGGCTTCCGAAGTTTCGGCCAATAGCGGCACCCCGGAGTTTAAAAACCCTAAACCGGCAAACGCCAGGGAAGCGCTAGGAAATAGCAGCCCGGGAAGCACATCCACCATTCGGTCTATAAGAACGCATCTCACCTAGCGTACCTGAGTGTGGAGCCCTGCTAGTGTTCAGTTTGACGGTTTCAGCAGAATAAAAATGCGCGACTAAATAAACACGCGGTGCTGCAGGGCGGGCATTTGCTGACGCACTTGGCTGAGGCGGGCCGGATTAATTTCAGCGATCGCCACCCCTGGTTTCGTGCCTGCATCTGCCAGGATCATCCCCCAGGGATCAATGACTACTGCGTGGCCGTGGGATTGGCGACGATTATTGTGGAAGCCAGTTTGGGCTGGGGCCAAGACATAGCAGGTATTTTCGATGGCGCGGGCCTGCAGCAAAACTTGCCAGTGATCCTTACCGGTAAAGGCCGTAAACGCCGCTGGCACAATCAGCACTTCGGCTCCCATCTGGGCCAGGTGACGATAGAGTTCTGGAAAACGCACGTCATAACAAACGGAAATGCCCAGATGCCCCAAAGCTTTAGAAGCATAGATATTGGGCAAACGCTTGCCTGAGACCACCGTGTTGGATTCTCGGTAGGTGTTGCCGTCGGGCACATTCACGTCAAAGAGATGGGCCTTCTCGTAGCGCAGCAACTCACTGCCATCGGGGGCCACCATCAAAGCGGTGTTGTAGACCTTGTCCCCTGCTGTGGGAACTGGATAGCCGCCGCCCAGTAGGGTGACCTGGTAGCGCTGGGCCATCTTTTTGAGAAAGGATTCGCTCGCCTCACAGATTTGGGCCGATTGGTTGAGTTTGGCGGTCTCATCCCCCAAAAAGGAAAAGTTTTCAGGCAGGGTGATGAGTTCGGCACCTTGGCGCACCGCCAAGTCAATCAAATCTTCTGCTTGGGCCAGATTTTTCTCTAAATCCGGCACGCTGGTCATTTGTAGCGCGGCTGCCAGATAGGGCTTCATCAAAGGTTCCGTCCGGTGGGTGGGCAAATAAACACAGAGTTCAATTTTACGTGGATTGGGGGCATCTGGTTCTGGCGATGCCAGGTCCCTCCATCATCGATATGGATCCGCCACAATACAAAGGGCGTTTTATTCAACGGGGAGAGTCGTGGTCATAGATGCAGTGATGACAGAGGCATCGGTGAAGCCGAGTTGGGCCGGGGCGATCGCCCCCCCTGCTCAAGAGTTTTCCCGCTCTCCCCTATCAATCCTCGCTGGGGCGGTTCCAGCAGAGCTGCAAGGCTGTCTCTACCGCAATGGCCCCGCCCGGTTAGAGCGTCAGGGGCAGCGGGTGGGCCACTGGTTTGATGGCGATGGGGCGGTTTTAGCGGTGCAGTTTGAGGCGGGGCAAGCCCAGGCCACCTATCGCTACGTGCAGACTGCCGGTTACGTGGCAGAGTCTGAGGCCAACCAGTTTCTCTACAGCGGTTACGGCAGCTTGGCCCCTGGCCCAATCTGGGAGCGGTGGCAGGCCCAGTTTAAAAACGCAGCCAACACCTCGGTCTTGGCCCTGCCCGATCGCCTCCTGGCCCTGTGGGAAGGGGGGATGCCCCACCGTCTCGATCTCGATACCCTGGCCACGGTCGGCGTTGACGCTCTCGACAGCCTCACCGCCAACGAACCCTACTCGGCGCATCCGAAACGCCATCCTCAAACCGGCCATATTTTCAATTTTGGGGTCGTGGCCGGGGCCAATGCTAAGTTGAACTGCTATCGCAGCGGTCCCGATGGTGCCATAGAAAAGAAAAGTAGCATCGACCTAAATGGCATTCCCCTCATTCATGACTTTGTCTTGGCCGATCGCTATCTCGTCTTCTGCGTGCCACCGGTACGGCTGAATGCCCTACCCGCTGTACTGGGGTTCCGCAGCTTTAGCGATGCGCTGATGTGGCAGCCCCGCCACGGCACGCAACTGGTGGTGGTGGATGCAGACACCTTTGAGGTGATCAGTTGGGGCGAAACCGATGCTTGGTTTCAGTGGCACTTTGGTCGGGGCTATATAGATAGCTATGGCGACATCGTGTTGGAGGTGGTGCGCTATGAGGACTTTGCCACCAATCAGCATCTAAAAGAGGTCGCCAGCGGCACCATTCAAACCTCGGTTAATGGCCAACTCTGGCGCATCCGTCTGAATCCACAAACGGCAGCGATTCGCGACCAAGTTTGCTTGGTGCCCCAGGGCTGTGAGTTCCCGGTGGTGCCGCCCACTGCAGATCTAGAAGCGGCACCCACTTATCTCTCAATCCATGCCCCTGAAACCGATCCGACCGGGGAGTTATTTGGGGCGATCGCCCAATTCAACCCCCAAATCGATCGCCTCACCATTGCCGGTGCGGGTGCCCAGCGCTATCCGTCGGAACCGGTATTTGCCCCTAACCCTCAGCATCCTGAACAGGGCTGGGTGCTGACGGTGGTCTATGACGGGGCGCAGCACTGCAGTGAGCTGTGGATTTATGACGGTGCCCTGGAGTCAGAACCCCTCTGTCGATTGGCATTACCCAGCGTCATCCCTCACAGTTTTCATGGGGTCTGGCAGGGGGCTAAGGCACCACCACAAAATTGACCAGCTTGCCAGGAACGACAATCACCTTTTTGATGGTCTTGCCTTCGATGTAGCGCTGGGCCACCTCCGACTCGCGGGCGTACTGCTCCAACGCCGCTTTGTCAGAATCAGCGGGCACTTCGATGGTGCCGCGAGTCTTACCCATGATTTGGATGACCAGAGTGATTTCATCGGCCACAAGAGCTGATTCATCTAGAACTGGCCAGGGTTGGGTATGAATGGACCCGGTTTGCCCTAGCAGCTGCCACAACTCTTCCACCATGTGGGGGGCGAAGGGCGCCAGCAGCTTCACTAGGGTGGTAATGCCTTCGGCATAGACCGGTGAATCAGTGCATTTGGCGTCATTAAGGGCGTTGCTGAGTTTCATCAGCTCCGACACAGCGGTGTTGAACTGATAGTCCCCTTCGATGTCTTCGCTGATCTCTTTAATGGCGATGTGGATGGCGCGACGTAGATCCTTTTCGGGTTTGGACAGGTCCTTTGGGGAGGGCGCAAGGCCTTGCGCCCCTACGGTGCCGGATTGTGCAGCGAATCTGGTGACCAACCGCCAGACCCGATTCAAGAAGCGATATTGCCCTTCCACATCAGCGTCATCCCATTCCAAGTCCTTCTCAGGGGGTGCCTTGAACAGGATAAACATGCGGGCGGTATCGGCCCCGTATTTGGTAATTACATCTCCAGGGGCAACCCCATTGCCTTTAGATTTGGACATGGTTGCATAGAGCAGCTGCAACGGCTCGCCGGTGGCCGGATCCCGAGGGTCATCGGGATTCTCAACCCGATCAAAGGGCACCCATTTGTCCTTGCCACCCTTGTTGGGATTCATATAGGTCAACCCCTGCACCATCCCCTGGGTGAGCAAGCGACTAAAGGGCTCATCACAGTTGAGGAGACCGCGATCGCGCAGCACCTTCGTGAAAAAGCGGGAATAGAGCAGGTGCAAGATGGCATGCTCAATACCGCCCACATATTGATCTACCGGTAACCAGTCGTTGACCTTCTCAAAGTCAAAGATGGCTTCGTCATTGCGGGCGTCGGCATAGCGGAGGAAATACCAGGAGGAATCAATAAAGGTGTCCATGGTATCCGTCTCCCGCTTGGCGGCTTCCCCACAGGTGGGGCAGGGCACATTCACCCAATCCTCCAATTGAGAAAGGGGAGAGGCACCGCGACCGCTGAACTCCACGTTTTCGGGTAGCTCCACCGGCAGCTGCTCGTCGGGCACCGGCACCGTGCCGCAACTGGGGCAATGAACCACTGGAATCGGCACCCCCCAGTAGCGCTGGCGGGAAATCAACCAGTCTCGCAAGCGGTAGTTGGCCTGACCTTCGCCTTTTCCTTTGGTTTCTAGCCAAGCGATCGCCTTCTCTACACTCTGCCCTTCCCCTTTACCAGCAGGAGTGCCGTCCAACGGGCCAGAGTTGACCATCACCCCATCCCCAGGCCAAGCCTCAGCCATGGTGTCGCCGCTGAGGGTTTCGCCAACGATCTGCACCACCACCTGAATGGGCAGGCCAAACTTGCGGGCAAATTCAAAGTCTCGCTGGTCATGGGCAGGCACGGCCATGATTGCGCCGGTGCCGTAGCCCATCAACACATAGTCAGCAATCCAGATGGGGATTTTGGCCCCATTCACGGGGTTGATCGCGTAGCTGCCGGTCCAGACGCCGCTCTTGGCTTTAGTGTCGTCGGTGCGATCGATGTCGCTTTTGGCGGCGGCTTCTTGCTGGTAGGTGGAGATCGCATCAGCCTGCTCGGCTGTGGTCAGCTTCTCCACCAAGGGATGTTCGGGGGAGAGCACCATAAAGGTGGCTCCCCAGAGGGTATCAGGGCGGGTGGTAAACACGGGCAGTTCGTCACCGGCTTCGGTGGTAAACACCACCCGAGCCCCGGTGGATTTGCCAATCCAGTTCTCCTGCATGGTCCGCACCCGCTCCGGCCAGCCGGGCAGCTTATCCAGGTCTTGCAAGAGTTCTTCGGCGTAGTCGGTGATTTTTAAAAACCACTGGCGCAGCAGCTTGCGCTCCACCTTGGCTCCAGACCGCCAGGAGCGGCCTTCACTATCCACCTGTTCATTGGCGAGGACGGTTTGGTCGATGGGGTCCCAGTTAACGGCGGCTTCTTTTTGATAGGCCAGCCCTGCCTTTAAGAACTGGATAAAGCTCCACTGGGTCCATTTGTAATAGTCTGGGGCGCAGGTGGCGACTTCCCGGTCCCAGTCATAGGAGAGGCCCAACTGCTTGAGCTGGGCTTTCATTTGCTCAATGTTTTGTTGGGTCCATTGGGCGGGGTGGATACCGCGATCGATGGCAGCGTTTTCGGCGGGTAGGCCAAAGGCATCCCAACCCATGGGGTGCAGGACGCGGTAGCCCTGCATGCGGCGGACTCGGGCGACCACGTCGGTGATGGTGTAGTTGCGGACGTGGCCCATGTGCAGGTTCCCAGAGGGGTAAGGGAACATGGAGAGGGCATAGAATTTGGGCTTATCGGTGCCTTCTTCAGCCCGATCCAGGCCTTGCTCGGCCCAGGTCTGCTGCCATTTCGCCTCGATATCTGCGGGGGTGTATCTGTTGTCTTGGGGGGCCGCCACGGTTGCCACTCCGAATCTGCACGATATAGTCCTGCACTATGCTGCCACATGGGGGCGATCGTGGGGCAGGAACCACCTGCAATACCCTGGAAATCTCCTAAGTCGTTTCTGTTTGGGAGCGACGGCGACGGCAGCGCTCAGAGCAGTACTTGACCTCATCCCAGCAGGCGGCCCATTTTTTGCGCCAGGCAAAGGGGCGCTGGCATACAGGGCAAGTCTTTGTGGGTAAATCGGCTTTTGAGCGTTGGCGTCCCATGGATTTCGGTACGATATAACTCCTTTGTTGAGCGTAACGTTTGTTAGCGGTGCTGAGTGGAGGACAACGCCCCGTTGGCGCAGCGTTTTGTTATGGTCCAACCTTCCTTTCTTGATGCTGTTCGGATTATTTTGGTGGCACCTGCAGGTCCACTCAATGTGGGGTCAGCGGCCCGCATCATGGCCAATATGGGGTTAACCCAACTGGTTTTGGTGGATCCTCAATGCAACTACCAGGGGGCAGCGGCCAGACGCATGGCCGTCCATGCCTTTTCTCTGCTGGAGTCAGCCCAGGTCGTGCCGACTCTGCCGGATGCCCTAGCCGATTGCCATCGGGCGATCGCCACTACGGCGCGCCCCCGCAGTCCTGAAACCCCTCTGGAACTGCCAGAAGTGGCTTTACCCTGGTTGTTGTCTCCCCCAGATGCGCCCGCCCCACTGCATACGGCGCTGATTTTTGGTCCAGAAGATCGGGGCCTCAGCACCGCTGAACTGAATTATGCCCAGCGATTTGTGGGCATTCCCAGCAATCCTGACTATCCTTCTCTAAATTTGGCCCAAGCGATCGCCGTCTGCTGCTACGAGCTGGCCCGTGCGGCCCAGGGACGTTCTGCTCCAGAGGCACAAGTGCCCCTAAGCGAAGACCCGATTTCCATGGGTCAAATGGAAGGGTTTTATCAACAGCTCGAAGCGCTGCTGCTAGAGATTCAATATCTGTATCCTCACACCCGTGCCAGTCGCATGGAGAAGTTTCGGCGTTTCTTTAATCGGGCTGCCCCCACCAATCAAGAATTAGCTATGCTTAGGGGAATTTTCAGGCAGATGGCTTGGGCCTTAGACACCCTAGAGCCATCCTCAGACCCTGAAGTGTCTGGACCGTCAGAGGGGCCTGGATAATTACGCAATTTGGGGAACTAGGGTATGACTGAATCCGGAAATCATGCTAACGGCAATGGTCACGGGCCATTTCGTCGCTATTCTCCCCCATCTACCCAAAACGGGAGCGCGGCGACAGGGGGCCAAGATATCCGGTTTTCCAGCAGTATGCCTCCGAGCAATTCCGCCGCGAACCGGTCTGGCTCGGCCCACACCCGAGCCAATCGTTCAGCGCGGCGGCGGTGGCGACAATGGATTCAGCCCCAGACGCCAGTCTCGCCCCAGGGGGCACCCAGCCATTCACCGACGCCTGGACCCTCATCTGGACCCAAGCCGACGGTTCAGCCGATTCCCCGCCCGTCTCCTATTGTGACGGGGAATCCTCAGCCACCAGCGGCTTTGCGAAAGGATAATGCTGCCTATCGGCCCCAGGCTCAACCCCCTCAACCACCCGTCAATCGGCAACCGCCAACCCATAAAGTGACGCCGCTCCGGCAGCGACCGGTCTGGTCAACCCCGGCGGATGTCGGTACAGCCCCGATCCCTCAGGCTCCAGGCAATCGCCGTCCCCCAACGCGTCGCCGCCCAACCCGCAACACTCCTCGACCGGTCTTAAATGGGGTGCGATTGCTAATCTGCGGCATTGGGTTGGCGGCGATCGCAGGGACCTTGCTCTCTGTGCTGAATCCCGAGCAGCAAGAGACGCCCCCGGCCCCAGTGGTGAGGCGCGGAGACGCCCCTCTGACGGCGGGCACCCCACCGAATCAGCGACGGGGCGAGGCGGTTACGGCACCGCTACCCCTTACGGACAAGCTCACCTACTTAGAAAACACGCTGCTGGAGCTAGAGTCCCTTGCCCCTGGGTTGAGTCAGGCCACCTTTGCCCTCGATCTCGATACAGGTAACTATGTGGAGATCAACGGTGCAGGAGCGGTGGCCGCCGCCAGCACCATTAAGTTGCCAATCCTGGTGGCGTTTTTAAATGCAGTTGATGCGGGTCAAATCACCCTAGAGCAAGGGATAGTCCTACGGGAAGATTTGATCGTCGGGGGGTCAGGGGACATGCAAGTGGCTGAGCTGGGCACCCGCTACACGGCCCTAGAGGTCGCCACTCAGATGATGACCCAGAGCGACAACACGGCCACCCAGATGATGATAGAGCTACTGGGTGGGAACCAAGCGATAAATCAGCAGTTTCAAGACTGGGGTATAACCAGCACGGTTTTACGTAATGCCCTACCCGATCTAGAAGGCACAAATACCACCAGCGCCCAAGACTTGGTGCGCATTCTGGCCCTGGTGGAGCAAGGCGAACTGTTGAGCCTGAGATCGCGCGATCGCCTACTTGGGATTATGCAACGCACCTATAGTCGAGATCTGATTCCGGGAGGGCTAGGCGATGAAGAAGCCCTCGTATTTAACAAAACCGGTGATATTGGCACTGTGCTTGGAGACGTTGCCCTGGTCGATGCCCCGAATGGCAAGCGATACATCTTAGCAACCTTGATTGAGCGGCCTCACAACGATGGTCGAGCCAGTGAGCTGATTCGTCGCATTGCCGAGCTGATCCATGGAGAAATGAACCAGCCCCTGGCTCCCGTGGGTGGAGCAGTGCCAGAGCCCAGCCTAGAAAATACGCCTGCGGACATTCCTGGAACATCTCCCGAAGCGTCTCCTAATGGAACTGGTACAGAGATTCCCCAGGGGTGATTGCCCAACTTTTGCTGGAATGCAGGGGGCCTGCCCAGCAAGGCTTTCACCCGTAGTTGATGATGTGCCTTAACAGACTTGTCATCGTCATGGGTGACCCACTCTAGACAAAATAGTACAGGAAAACTACAATAACATTGTACTAAGCCTTCGTTGTTGGCATGGTTTCTTCTAACCTGACGACTCTTCCCGCCGCTCTGATTCCACCCACCTGGGAAAGTATCCGCTTCCGGCGGGCCAAGGAAAAGAAGGGGTGGGTTTTATTAGGGGTGCCGCGCCCGGTCTATCCCATGGTGGCAGTACGCCTGTTTGAGCTAAAGGCACGACTCATCGACCAATACGATGCCAACGGGTTTATGTGCCTGTTGTTTGAAGCGCCCCCTACCGTTGCGGCCAAGCTGGCGGGAGTTTTTCCAGCGCCTCCAGGCCGTGAGGTATTAAAAATCTCAGAAGGGGGCGATCGCATTCTTTCGGGTAAGGCCGCTAAGTCTGCAAAGGCCATCTCCCAGCGCCCTGATCCCTCTGAAGTGTGGGTTGCCGCCTAGGTCCAATAAAAGTTTCTCGCTCAAAGAAAGACTTGGCCCGGTAAAGCCAAGTCTTTTTGACTGCGCTTCATTGCAAATGACCTAACGGGCAAAAAACTGCTGCAGATGGTCAGCCATGGTGTCCACCACAGAGCCCGCTTGACTCGATGCTTGGGCCTCAGTCTCAATCCGCTGCACCACCTCGGCGGGCAGGTCTAAGAGCTTAACCAATTTTTGGTAGGCCGCCGCCTCAGCCTCGTTGATCAGCGTCTCATCAGGGGTGCGAGCACTTGAGCTGATTACCTCATAGCCTAAACGCAGCACCAACTCCCGCTCAGTTGAGCTAGCCAATTGAGGGGTCAGCTCCTCAAGGGGAATGTTCTGCATCATGTAATCCCGCAGTTCTTTATGAAGCGCCGTTTTTTGCTGGGGATTATCGGCAAATAAACCGCTGAAGCGATCCAGCATCACCGCCACTTCTTCCTCTGCTAGATGGCCATCACTCCAGGCCATGGCGGCGACGATGCGCATCAACGTCATCTGTTGGGGCGAAATTGAAGGGGGGGGTGGGGGATGCAGCGGCATCAGAGGGTCCTCCGGGAATATGGGCAGAGCCCCGACGGAGCCCCATCCGTTTGAAGTTCACGCTAACACGGCTTTCTATGGGGGTTAAATCGCTGTAATCGATCGCTACAGAACCTAGATGGTCCCTTGGGACCGGTCTAGCCCCTTTAGGGCAGCTACACCAACAACCATCGCAGCAAAAGTTAAGGAGGCACCTTTTAAAAGACACCTCCTTAATTTAGGACGCATTCAATAAAGCCGGGACTGTAAGCAACGCTAAGCCCGGCCAGCCAGTTGCGTCAGTTGTTTAACGTTCGTTAGGGCGATCACATCCCGTTCCTCGTCAATTTTGACCCAGCCTTTTTCGGCGAGCTTCTCAAAGATTTTGTTGGCTTCGTCCTCAGAGATATCGGTCACATCAGCCATATCCTTCATCGGGATATTCAGAATCTCTGTTCCGGCCTCACCAGCTTGGCCATAGGCGTCAGCCAGACTAATCAGACTGTAGGCCAGCTTCACGGCTGGGGGTTGATTGCGCAATTGAAACCGGAAGTTGGTCATGCGTAGCCGTTGCACCATCAGCTGCAGCATTCGATGGTGCAGTTGCGAATCCTTAAACAGCGTTTGGATAAATCGCTGAGCCGATACGCTGAGCAGCTTCACTTGGGACAGGGCCACCACATCGGTTGAGCGGGGTGACTCGTCTAAAATGGCCATCTCGCCAAAGTAATCGCCTGGACCCAGCACTGCCAGGGTGACAAAATCTTCGCCTGCGTGGCGACGTACCTTTACCCAGCCAGACTGGACAAAATAAACCGCATTTCCCCAAGCATCCTCCATTAAGACCGCACGCCCAGATGGATAATCATGCTCGGTTGCAACAGATAAGAGCCACTCGATTGTTTCAGGACTGGCTACATCAAATAAGGGAAAAAGCTCACTAAAGGCTTCAGACTGCATGGGGAATCTCTATGGTGCATCTGGACTGGGAAGCAACCTGATTGAAATAGCGGAGTTTTGCCGCTAGCCAAAGGTAAATGCCTGCCACCGTAAAATCTGAACTCATACTACCCACAAATGCAGGCCAACCGCCATGGCAAAATCATGGGTTTCAACTTTCCTAAAGGCGTGGGTGGTAGTGAGGGGTAAACCCGTTGTTCATTGACTTGAGCTGTCCGCAGAGTCTTGACTGAACCGGTTTTGAGAATCGACTCAAACTGAAGTCATCGGATTATTTTCAGGAACATCATCATCCTTCCTTCTTTTCAACTTTGATGGTGATGCCCTGACTGAGATATTGGGCAACAGTTGCATTGAGTTGCGCTTCTAAAGACGAAGGCGGGGGTGCTGATGATTGGGGAGAGCGGGCAAAGATTGCTTTAGTGAAGCAGTAAAAAACAATTGCAATGGTGACAAAAAGCTCAACCATGGGACGCTTCCTGAAAGACACGACAGCAACAAAAAGCCTACGGATCACGCGACAGGGGATTTGTCGGCATCTTAGGAACTTATTCAGGATTTAAACATGCAAAATATCGACTCAACCGGGCTTGCAGCTAACTTCAAAGTACAATAGAAGTATAACACGTCTAAAAGCCATTTTTGTAATTGCAAATTGACTTTTCTGGAAAATGCCCAGACATAAAGAAACCCTGACTCTCTCGATTCCCCCTGGGACAAAGGCTCAACTGGATAGCCTTGCCGATCGCTTCGGTTACCACTGGGGTAAAAGCCCTAGTCCGTCTGCTTTGGTTACAGCCATTGCCCAAAGAGAGTTGCGTTTGGGTTTGCCCATAAACTTGTCTCCTGCTCAAGTTCAGGCACTACAACAAGCTGTAGGCAATTTGATTGATGCAGGTCATGTTGAAGAAGCCAAAAGTGTAACTACACTTTTATTGGACTATGGCGATTTAGCCCCACCGTTACGACAGCGGCTGATGCAGCAGGTGAGTTTGCCCGCAGAGGGTTGGCGCATTCAGTTAGAGCAGTTGATTCAAGCTCAGCAGCCTTTTCACTTGGTTTATGGCAAACCGAGCGGTGAGTTTAGTGAATTTACCGTCCGCTACGCTGAATTGGTCCCCTATGAAAAACGCTTGTACTTACAAGTTTGGTGTGAGGAGCCGGGCAGCCGGGCTGAAATTGCTGCACTGCAACACAATCGAAGCCTCAGGCTGGAGCGCATTCAGGGGATTGTGCCCGTGACCGGTGAATGGCGGGGTCAGCTAGATACCTTGGCCGTGGAGTTGCATCTTACCGGCGGACTGATTCACGGCTATGCCGCCAGACCTGAAGACAGCGAAGATAAACTGGTCGCCGATACGCGACGCGTGGTTCGGCAGATTAGCAATCTCTTTTGGTTCTTTCGCGAAGTGCGAAGTTACGGGCCAGACTGTATTGTGGTTGGCCCTGATGCAGTGCGCGATCGCTTTGCTGAGGAAATTGCCACTCTTTATCAGCATTATTTTTCTCACATGCCAGCCGACTGAAGGATGTTAAAAGCTGAGCAATAACGCCACACTATGGCATCTGGTAGCGTGGAATTATGGAAACTTCCCCTCGCGGTTGGCGACTGCATTGGCGCTCTTGGCTGCTCTTTACGGCAGCCTATGTCACCTTTGGGCAAATGCTGCACAACACTGAGGCGGCCCCTTTGATTTGGGGGATGAGCATTGGTCTAATGATTGCTAAGGCCAGTCTTTTAACTTTCTTTTGGCACCCGGCGCGAAAATTTATGCTGTTGGGATTTCAGTCAGATGCAGGCTACTCGATCATGGTGTTAGCCTTGGCCTCCCTGGCGGTCCTGTTCGTGGTTCAGTTTCGGGCTTTTGCCTATGTGATTGTGTTGGTGGCAACCGCACTGCTGGTCCGGGTCGATTGCCTCGTAGATGGTTTTAGCGATCGCCAATCTTTTCAAGTCTTACTGGCGCTGCCGCTGCTGGGATTAGGGATGACTTGGTTGCCTAAGGCCCTCTATTTGGGCGTCAACAATATTGGATAGGCGATCGCTAATGGCCGAAGGCATGCTCAATGTACTCGACTAAGGCCAGACGATAGCCGCCATCTACGATTTCCCGAACGATTAGAGGCCGCTGCCGAAAGCGTTGACCTCGGGCCACTAAAGCGACATCAAAACGGCAGGGCAAATCACTGTATTGGGGATGCTGAGCTAAAAAGACCTCAGCCGTGCGCCACAGTTTGTGCTGTTTCTGAGCATTCACCGCAAGACGACCGGTGTCATCCCAATTGCCCTGACGGCGGGTTTTGACCTCAACAAAAGCGAGGCAGCGGTCAGGCTGCAGAACCACTAAATCGAGTTCGCCCCAGCGACAGTGCCACTGACGCGCTAAAATCCGCCATCCCTGTTGCTGCAGCCAGTCAGCGGCTAAAGCTTCCCCTAACTGACCGAGTTGTTTAGTTTTTGAGTTTGGCTTCACGGGCGGGCCTTGAACGGCAGCAGGATGCTAGGGCGCGAATACTCAAAATTGATGGGGCTAGGGCGCGTCATCAATTGCGGGTGAAAGGATGGCACTTAGAACCACTGGGCGATCGCCTCAACAGTCTCAACCAGCAGATCCGGGGTAATTCCTGTTGCTTCTGCTAATGCAGGACGATATTTACCTGTTTTCACCAAAACCCCTTTCATGCCCGCCTGCTGGGCACCGCCGACATCAGCCTCAATATCGTCTCCGATCATCGCCACCTGCTCAGGCGGGAGCCCCAACTCTTTTAAAACAATCTCAAAGAAAAAAGGGCTGGGCTTCCCCACCACCGTAGCGGTTTGGTCGGTTGCATATTCAAGCCCGGTAACAAAAGCGCCAATATCTAACTGCAGTCCGGCTTCCCATTGCCAAAACTTGCCCTTATGCAGCGCCAGGAGCTCAGCCCCTTGCATAATTAGACGGAATGCTCGGTTGAGGCTGCGATAGTCCCACTCATCTTCCATATCCCCCAAAATGACCACATCTGCAGCCGTATCCGAAAACGTAAATTCGGCAAAGTCACCCTTGGCATCGGCAGAGAGCAGCGGGTAAATTTTGGGCCGACCGAGCTGCCGCAGGTAGAGCACTGCCGCGTAAGGCGCACTGATGATGTCATGGGGTTCAATCAGTAGCCCCATCGCCCCTAAGTCTTGGCTGAGGCTCTGAATGGACTTGGTGGTGTTATTGGTCGCAAATCGATAGGGCAAGCCACTGCGCTGAATCGCACTGATGGCTCGATTAGCCCCACTCAAAGGCTTATTGGCGACATACAGTACGCCATTGATATCAATGAGTAGTCCGTTGATGCCCGTTAGCCCTGCTGCTTCCATAAAATGCTACCTATTCGGAATCGATGCTTTATTCCTTGCCCTTGGAGGGTAGCGAATCTCATCCCTGGGCAAGTGGCACAGATTTTACCGTCTCCCCAGGATCTGTCATCAATAAAAACTAAAACCTTTGTGGTGCAGCGATTGCAGCCCCTAAAAATATTTTAGGAATGGGCGCGGTCAACTTACCCACCAAGGCATCCTTAATGGATGACACGCCCTAATCCTGCCATTACATTTCATGGGGAAAGGCTGACTTCTGTAACTATGGCTGTTTGGTATGACGGTGCGCCTCTAGAGGGCGATTTCTTATCGATCGCAGCAACCGACCCAGCCCTACTGTATGGGGCGACGGTGTTTACAACCCTGCGGGTCTACAATTGCCGCCTCGATCACCCTGGTACCGCATGGCAGGCCCATTGCGATCGCCTGCGCCACTCTGTTCAAGCTTTTGACTGGGTTGAACCTGATTGGACCCGACTGGATCAAGGCGCAACCTGGATGGCCCAGCAGTACCCCGTGCTTCGACTCACCCTTTTCCCCGACGGGCGGGAATGGATCATGGGGCGCGATCTCCCGGCGGACTTAGATCAACGGCAAGCCCAAGGCATTATTGCTTGGGTGGATGAAGCTGGGGATTATGGGCGATCGCTGCCAGGTCATAAAACGGGGAATTACTTGAGTTGCTGGCTAGCTCGACAAGCTGCCCAGAGCCTGGGGGCTCAGGAGGCGATTCTGATCAATCCGCAAAACCATTGGCTTGAGACCAGTACGGGCACCCTATGGGGGTGGCAACAGGGACAGTGGTATACCCCGCCGGACGCTGGGATTTTGCCAGGGATGGCGCGATCGCGCATCTTGAAAGCCCAAGCCGCCATTAACCAACCCGTTGATGAGCAGCCCTGGACTCAGACCTTAGTGCGTCAACTGACCCATTTGTTCTACACCAATAGCGTGGTTGAAGCAGTCCCCATCCGCCGAATCCTGCGGATTGCCTCAGCCGTGAACTACAATCCAAATCAGGCGCTATCGCAGCATCTCAGGCAGATCGTCTCTGGAGAAATGACTGAATCCTGAAGATGCGTTAACATTAATTAATATTATTGATGGCATGAACGAATTTCGCCCTTAGGAAACTTCGGCGATTTGCGGCCTAGTTTTTAAGTTGTTTAAGGGTCTCAGCCCTGATGTGTTTGGAGGCATTGCCCCGTGAACAAGCGGTGGAGAAACGCAGGATTGTATGCATTGCTCGTGGTGGTGGTAATTGCCCTGGCCACAGCGATTTTTGATAACTCAGGTCAGGAAACCCAAAGCTGGCGCTACAGCCGCTTTTTGGATTCAGTCGAAAACAATCAGATTGAGCGGGTCAACATCAGTGCAGATCGCACCCGTGCTCGATTTACAGACCCTGAAGGGGGCGGTCAGATTACGGTGAATCTGCCGAACGACCCTGACTTGGTTAATACCCTTGAGCAAAACAACGTCGACATCGTGGTTTTCCCTCAGTGAGACGTTGGTGCCTTAGTTCGCCTGTTCAGCACCTTCTTAATTCCAGTGCTGCTGCTGGTGGTGCTGTTCTTCGTATTGCGCCGTGCCCAGAGTGGTCCGGGTAATCAGGCCATGAACTTTGGCAAGTCTAAGGCGCGGGTGCAGATGGAGCCCCAGACCCAGGTGACTTTTGGCGATGTGGCTGGGATTGAGCAGGCCAAGCTGGAATTAACCGAAGTGGTTGACTTTCTCAAGAACGCCGATCGCTTTACCGCTGTGGGTGCCAAGATTCCTAAGGGCGTGCTGCTGGTGGGTCCTCCTGGAACCGGTAAAACCCTGCTTGCGAAAGCCGTTGCGGGTGAAGCAGGCGTGCCCTTCTTCTCCATCTCGGGTTCTGAGTTTGTGGAGATGTTTGTGGGTGTCGGTGCATCCCGAGTCCGCGACTTGTTTGAGCAGGCCAAGAGCAACGCCCCCTGCATCGTCTTTATTGACGAGATTGATGCGGTGGGTCGTCAGCGTGGTGCTGGCCTTGGTGGTGGTAACGATGAGCGGGAGCAGACCCTCAACCAGCTCCTGACGGAGATGGATGGTTTTGAGGGCAATACCGGCATCATCATCATTGCCGCGACCAACCGTCCTGATGTGCTGGATTCTGCCTTGCTGCGTCCCGGTCGTTTTGACCGCCAGGTGGTGGTGGATCGCCCTGACTTTGCGGGCCGTTGTGAAATTCTTAAGGTCCATGCCCGAGGCAAGACCTTTGCCAAGGATGTTGATCTTGACCGCATTGGTCGCCGTACCCCTGGCTTCACCGGAGCGGATTTGTCCAACCTGCTGAATGAAGCGGCAATATTGGCAGCTCGTCGCAACCTGACTGAAATTTCCATGGATGAGGTCAACGATGCGATTGACCGCGTCTTAGCCGGTCCTGAGAAGAAGGACCGGGTAATGAGCGAACGCCGAAAGGAGTTGGTCGCCTATCACGAGGCCGGTCACGCCTTGGTGGGTGCGCTGATGCCCGATTACGACCCCGTTCAAAAAATCAGCATCATTCCTCGCGGTCGCGCTGGGGGTCTGACCTGGTTTACGCCCAGTGAAGAGCGTCTAGAGTCAGGTCTCTATTCCCGGTCTTATCTGCAAAATCAGATGGCGGTTGCCCTCGGGGGCCGTATCGCTGAGGAAATCATCTACGGCAATGAAGAGGTCACCACCGGTGCCTCCAATGATTTGCAGCAGGTGGCACGGGTGGCCCGCCAAATGGTGACTCGGTTTGGCATGAGCGATCGCCTCGGTCCAGTCGCCCTGGGTCGTCAGCAGGGCAACATGTTCCTGGGACGGGACATTGCCTCTGAGCGGGACTTTTCTGACGAAACGGCTGCAACCATTGACAACGAGGTTCGCCAGCTGGTGGATCAAGCCTACATTCGGGCCAAGAAAGTGCTGGTTGATAACCGCACCATTTTGGACCGACTGGCTTCCATGTTGGTTGAGAAGGAAACCGTAGATTCAGAAGAGCTGCAAGAACTGCTTGTTAGCAACGAAGTCACCATGGCTCCGATTGCCTAGGCGATTATCCACCGCAATTTAAAGCCTCAAAGGACGCCAGAAGGCGTCCTTTTTTTGTGTACTTTTAGGGCGCGTCATCAATTACTGATGAAGGCCTTGCTGGGCAAGCATTGCCGCGCCCGTCCCCATAACATTGCTAGGGGCTGCAACCGTTTCACCACAAGGATTCCAGTTTTAATTGACCACAGCCCCTAGGCAATGCCCACAACTCGAAAGCCAAAGTAGTTGCTGTTGTTGTCGGGTTTGGCCCGACCTCGATTAGCTGAGCGACAATACCAAGGACTGTTCCCCCAAGAGCCGCCCCGGAGCACCCGGTAGCTGTCATCGCCATGGCGGGTCCAGGCACTGCCATTCGTTGGTGCCCCTTGGTAACCGTCATGCCAGGTATCAAGGCACCATTCCCAGACGTTGCCATGGAGGTCGAAAAGGCCAAAACCGTTACTCACGTTGAAATGCCCCACCTCGGTAGTGGTGGCCCGATATATCCCTCGCGGTCCTCTGCTGTAGGGGGCCGTGGCGTTGTAATTGGCGAGATCAGGCGTGATTGTGGGGCCGAAGTGATACGGGGTGGTGGTGCCAGCCCGACAGGCATATTCCCACTCGGCTTCACTGGGTAGGCGATAGTCATGACCGGTGTGATCGGACAGGCGATCGCAAAATTCAATCGCTTCTTCCCAACGCACATTCTCTACAGGGCGTTGATCCCCTTGAAAGGTAGAGGGCATGGTATTCAAGTCGCGGTTGACTTTGGGGAGTGTCGCGATACTGCGCCATTGGGCTTGAGTGACCGGGGTGCGGCCCATCCAAAACTCTGAAATTTTTACCCAATGCTGAGGTCCCTCATCGACTTCTCGATCTTTCTCCTGCTCGGGAGCGCCCATCATAAACTCCCCAGCCGGGATGTGCATCACGTCTAAGGCAACGTTGGCAGCAAGGCTCTCTTGGCGATAGTCCGCCTGTTGAGGTTGACGCTTAACGACGTTGCCTTCAGCATCAACCTCAATCACTTCAGAGGTTAGGTATTGATCGGCCATCCTTGCTTACCGCAACTGCCCCCTAAGCCTACCGATGGGAGAGGCCGTTTGAAAAGTTCTCTGTTTGCCCTACAGGCGATATCCAAACCCAATATCCGGTTACCTCAAATTTCTGGCAAAGGGCTGAGGGAAGCAGGAAGCACTGAATGATTGGCAACACTTATAGATAGCATCAACAGGTTTTTGGCAATAGTAATTGACGTTTTGTTACATAATTTGTTACATTAATTTACATAAGGCAACTTAAGTGTTGTCGGTTGCAGCGGTCGTTCGCCCAACCTGAGGCAGTTTGCGGCAGGCTGCACGCCACGTTGCTTCTGTTCTGGAATCAGCGCAGGCATCTTCAGCACAGTGACTTAACGGTACATAGGAGATAGCAAAACGATGTTCGCACCTTTGGTTCTAGTCATTCGTCAGGCGATGGGCGATCCTGATTTCGTCAAGCTGCGAGGTCAGGCCATTAAAGCGCACTCTCAGGTTATTACTCAGTTTTGTGAGCGCACCGGCATTGATCGCTCTCAGCGGCAGGCCATGATCCGTTTGGCACGAGATAACGGTAAGCGCCTCGGTCTCCTGGCTTAAGGCGGCGATGTGCTAAATGGGGTAGCTCCAAAAAACCCCCTTTCAGATTTTGTTGATTCAATGGAGGTTCCTGACATGGACACTTTACTAATCGCACTATTCATCGCTGGTTGGGCTGCAGTTGCAGTCATTGGCACCCAGGCTTACTTTCGAGGTGAGCAAACTAAGCCCATCCATGAGCGCAACTGGCGATCGGCCTCTTTTGAGCGCATTGCTCAGACCGTAACGGGTCGTGCTACAGATAACAACGAACGGGTGCCTGCTTACGGTGCTGATGCTTATGTCAGTCAGGGTTTGCCCACCTAATAGACGCTCTCAGCCTTTTACCGTGCGCCAAGAAGTATGGAGCGCCAAGAACTTTTGCCCCCGGCTCATTTGAGCTGGGGGCTTTCTGCTGATCGACAAGATTGATCCCTAGGGTATGCCCCATTTTTGTTTCACTGTGTATAAATAGGGCAGTTTGACGAATTTAAGGCAAAGACATGGGACACAGCTTATCCAGAGGCGTACTGGGGTTATTGCTCTGGGGGTGTTTGGGTAGTGTGGCCCAAGCGATTCCAGGGGAGTCGGTCAGTGCTGTAGAGGCCTGGATTGACGCCCATCCCACTCTGCGCCCCAATCCGAATGAGCGACTGGTGGTAAACCGGGCTGAAACCCCAGCGCGACGTTTTACCTTCCGGGCGACGGTTATCCCGGTGACTGGGCTTTCCCCGGGTCTAGAACTACAGAGCATTATTCGCACCGAAGAAACGCGGCTGGTGGATATTGTCGATGGCATTAGCAAAGTCCACCTCGAAGAAGCGATTCGAGCCATCTATGACGCTGCCATCTATAACGACTATCGGCGGGCTGAGATTGTCTATACCTATCCCGCGCCCAATTTTGGCACTTTAACGAATGAATCCTCTTGGCGGCAGGGGGAACTGCGGGAGGGCGATCGCTTTGGTTACTGGATTGAGCGGATCGTCGATCGCAATGGGTTTGCTGCGGTGGGTGAGGTCTCTGTATTTCTCAAAGAAGATTTACCTCAGTTAGAAGCTGATCTGATTGAGAAGGCTGCACAGTAAATGCCGATTATCGTCTTCTCTTTTTTCTAGGACGGAGAATAGGCTGTGGGTGGGCGACGCCTGACAAGTCGGCACGCCAGTGATGAATTGGCTTAAGAGGCCGTATTGAATCACACTGGAGCCCACCCGTAGGCTGACTGAAGCCTTGATGCAAGCGTCGCCTACTTTGGGTAGTCCATATCGCGAAACGAGATCCAGAGAACTTTTCAAACAGCCTCTAAGGGAGATTGAGTCGTGGCGAGGGTGAAGCTCTCCTTTATGCGATCGCGTCTTTTTCGAGATTCTCGCGACGCAGTTCATCGAAATCCACCGCATCCTTGTCTAAGTTCTCGCGGCGAAGCTGATCAAAGTCCACCTTGGCTTGCAGCTCAACGATGGCATCCTTATCAAGGTTCTCTTGACGGAGCTGATCGAAATCAACAGCGTCCTTATCGAGGTTTTCCCGGCGCAGTTGGTCGAAGTCCACGCCTTTGATGTCGATTTCTACGACTGCATCCTTGTCTAAGTGCTCACGACGCAGTTGGGCGAAGTTGACTGCATCCTTATCCAGGTTTTCCTGGCGCAGCTCGTCAAAATCAAGGCCTTTGACTTCGATTTCGACGACGGCATCTTTCTCTAGGTTCTCGCGGCGGAGCTGGTCGAAGTTAACCGCGTCTTTGTCTAAGTTCTCTTGACGGAGCTGGTCGAAGTCAACAGCGGCGTAGGTGGTGGGTGCGACTGCAACGGAAGCGATGGTCAGAGCAGTGAGGGCAATTGCGAAGCGTTTCATAGTCTTGGACTCCTTGGATGTGTTGTTTGTTCAATCATCTTGAGTCCTACTATCGCGGCTGTCTCTGAGGACCTTCTGACCCCTAAATAAGCTGACCTTAATGGCTAACTGAGAAAACTGAGAGCCAGGGTGAAGGCACCTGAGTCGGGGTGATGGGGGTCACAATTAAGCCTATATCGATGGGGACGTATCCCAGGTAGACGAGGGCATTTGCCAGTGTTGGTGCCCACTGGGTTAAGCCCATACTGTCTTCGTTAGGGCAACTCTGTTGACGGTTTCGACGCTCGTTGGACTGGGAGTCTGTTTTACATACTTATTTCAACGGACCGCCCATGGAAACCAGTTCCCGCCCAGATTCGGGGGTGTTGGTGGGTCCCGAATGGTGATGATCGCTGCCGCTGTCGCCACCCAAATAGCGATCGCTCAACTGCTTCACCACCACATATAAAATCGGCACCACAAACAAGCTCAAGAAGGTGGCCACAAACATGCCGCCAAACACCGCCGTCCCCAAAGACTGGCGGCTTCCGGCCCCGGCCCCTGTAGCAATCACCAAAGGAAAAATACTGCTGAGGGTGGAGATCACCGTCATCAAAATTGGGCGCATCCGCTGCTCTGCCGCATTAAACGCGGCTTTAACAATGGACTGCCCCTCCTCTCGCAGTTGATTGGCGAACTCCACAATCAAGATCGAGTTCTTACTGGCCAAGCCAATCAACATCACCAAGCCAATTTGGCAATACACATCGTTGGGCAACCCCCGCATAGTTTGAGCCAGTAGCGCCCCCAGCACCGCTAGTGGCACCGCGAACAGGATGATCACCGGATCAACGAAGCTTTCATACTGGGCCGCCAGCACCAAAAACACAAACACCAGCCCCAGGCCAAAGATGATTGGCGCTTGGTTGCCGGAGTCCATCTCCTCTAAGGAAGCACCAGACCATTCGTAGCCCATGGTGGGCGGTAGTACCTGGGCTGAGACCTGCTGCATGGCGGCTAAGGCATCCCCTGAGCTGACGCCGGTCGCCGGACTGCCGCTAATTTCGATGGAGCGATAGAGATTGTAGTGGTTGATCACCTGAGCCCCGATGGTGGGGGTAAGGGTGACCAGATTCCCCAAGGGAATCATCACGTCCCGCTGCGATCGCACATACAGCTTAGAGATATCCTCAGGGCTGGCCCGAAACTGCTCGTCCGCCTGGACATAGACCCGATAGGTGCGCTGCCCCTGGATGAAGTCATTTACATAGCGGGAGCCCAGATAAGTTTGGAGCGTACCAAAAATATCATCGACATTGACGTCTAGGGCCTTGGCGCGATCTCGATCTACTTCAATCAGAAACTGCGGTGTCGCTGCCGAATAGGTACTAAACACCGCCTGCAGGGCCGGATTCTGGTTGGCCGCCCCCAACATTTCCCCCAGCTTTTGCACCAAAGTATCGAGACTCAGGTTGCCCTGGCGGTCCTGCAGTTGATACTGAAAGCCGCCAAACTGCCCCAGCCCTTGAATCGCCGGCGGATTCACCGGAAACACTCGCGCCTCGGTAATTTGCGACACCTGTCCCCAGAGCTGGCCGATCAGGGCCTGGGCAGATTGCCCCGGCCCCCGCTCTGACCAAGGCACTAAGGTGGTGAAAATGACACCGTTATTGACGGTGTCATTGCCAAAGCCAAAACCGCCCACGGCAAAAGTGGCCCTCACCCCCTCTAAATTCAGCATGATGTCTTCGACGTGAGCAATCACGTCGCTGGTGTAGTTCAGGGAAACCCCCTCTGGGGCCTGCACGAGGGTGACGAAATAGCCCTGATCTTCATCTGGCAGGAAGGCTGAAGGCACAAATTGGTAAAGCCAGTTGGTGGCAAACAGCAGGGCCACAAATGCAGCCAACACGAAGACCTTGAGTCGATTCAGGGTCTCTAGACTGCTCCGATAATGCTCGCGAACCCAATCCAGCCCCCGGTTAAACCGGTCAAAGATGGCCCCTAGCCAGCCCCCCATGGGCGGTTTTGACCGCAACAAAAGCCCGGATAGGGTGGGGGTCAAGGTCAAGGCATTAAAAGTGGAAAGGGCGATCGCAAAGGCAATGGTCAGGGCAAATTGCCGATACAGCGCCCCCGTCGTCCCAGGGAAAAACGCCACCGGGATAAACACCGCCATTAGCACCAGAGACGTGGCGATTACCGCCCCGGTCAGAGACTGCATCGCCTCGACCGCAGCCCGCACCGGCGGTCGTCCCTCAACTTGGATTTTGCGCGAAATATCTTCCACCACCACGATGGCGTCATCCACCACCATGCCGGTCGCGAGGGTGAGACCAAACAGGGTGAGGCTGTTAATCGAGAAGCCAAAGATTTTGACAATGGCGAAGGTGCCGATCAAGGCGACAGGGATGGTCACCGCCGGAATTACCGTGGTACGCCAGTCCTGCAGGAAGATGAAACTCACCAGCACCACTAGGCCTACCGCCTGCAGCAGGGTCCAAATCACCTCCGAAAGGGACTGCTCCACATATTCGGTGGTGTCAAAGCCAATGCCATACTCCACCCCTGGGGGGAACTGGGTCGCCAGCTCCGCCATGGTGGTCTTGACCCCTTGGGCCACTTCCAAAGCATTACTCCCCGGCAGTTGGAAAATCCCCAGACCCACCGCTTCCTTGCCGCGAAATCGCAGGAAGGTACTGTAGGCTTCTGCCCCTAACTCCACCCGCCCCACGTCTTGAAGTTTGACCAGGGCACCGCTGTCATCGGTCTTCAGCACCAGGTTTTCAAAGTCTTCTAAATCTTGGAAGCGGCTCACCGCCCGCAGGTCAATCTGGTAGCGCTGCCCATCACTAGAGGGCGGCTGGCCCAGTTGCCCTGCCCCCACCTGAATGTTCTGCTCCCGCAGGGCGTCCACCACATCTTGATCGGTGAGGTTGCGGCTGGCCATGCGCTGCGGGTCTAGCCAGAGCCTCACCGCGTAGGTGCGCTCCCCGAAAATGACCACATTGCCGACTCCATTCACCCGGCGCAGGGCATCAACGATATATAGGTCAGCGTAGTTACTCAGAAAAATATTGTCGTAGCTGTCATCTTCGGCATAGAGGCTCATGGCCAGCAGAATGTTGCTGGACTCTTTACTAACAGTGACCCCCTGCTGCAAAACCGGCTCCGGCAACTGGGGTTCTGCTAAAGACGCCCGGTTTTGGATATCCACCGCTGCAATATCTTTGTCGCGGCTACCGTCAAAGGTGGCGGTAATGGTGCTGGCCCCGTTATTCGTGCTGCTGGAGGTCATATAGCGCATGCCCTCAACGCCGTTGAGCTGTCGCTCTAGCACCGTGGTGACGGTTTTCTCGACGGTCTCGGCATCGGCCCCTAAATAGATGGCCCGCACGGCGATTTGGGTGGGGCTGATATCTGGGAATTGGGCCACTGGCAGAGTGGGTATGCTGATCGCCCCAATCAGCAACATGACTAGGGCGCAAACGATCGTCAGGTCCGGACGTTTGATGAAAAAGTTGACCACGGCGGAGGGGTAGGGGGTGGAGGGGTAGGGGGCTGGGGAGTAAAGGGTGAAGGGGTAGGGGCGTAAGGCTTACGCCCTCCGGGTTCTGAATTCTGAATCCAAAATTCTGAATCAACCCATCGATCACCCATTCCTAGGAACCGGGTTCAGCAGGGGCGGCATCGGTCTGGGGCAAAATCGGCGTCCCGTCTTGGAGATTCAAAATGCCGGAGACGACGATGGTTTCACCAGGGCTGACCCCTTCGATCACATGGTAGCGATCGCCCTGGATGGCCCCTAATTCCACGGGGCGAAGACGGGCTACCTGCTCAGGGGCAGGCATTCCTGGGGGCAGGCTTTCTGGTGGGGGAAGTTCCTCAGGGGCACCAGCCTCAGCTACATACAAAAAGGTTTGGCCGCCCAGACGGGTGACCGCGCTGGTGGGCACCAACACCCCCGGTGATTGGGACCAGATAATTCGGGCATTCACCTGCTGGGCATCTTGCAAACGGCCAACGCCATTGCTAAAGCGGGCTTTCACCAGCACCGTTTGGGTATCGACATCCGCTTGGGGCGAGATAAAGGTAATGCTGCCGGTGCTCAAGGCCGTGCCGTCATCCGCCATGATTTCGACCGGCAACCCAAGGGAAAGCTGCGATCTCTGCTCCAGGGGAATGTTTAAGTCCAACTCTAAGCTGGCGATCTCAGTAATCGACGTAATCAGGGTGCCGGGAGCCACGTAGTCTCCCAGCTTGACCGGCATATCGCCAACAATGCCCGCGATCGGCGCAAAGACGGTGCGATCTTGCAAATCTTGCTCAGCACTGACCTGGGTGGCTTCGGCTTGGCTGAGGGTGGCGCGGGCGTGGGCGGCGCTTGAGCGGGCCGCAGCAATACTTTCGATCCCGGAATCTAGGGCGGCTCGGGCGACGTCGAGATCGCGACGGGCGATATCCAGATCTTGATCTGACAAGGCCCCCTCTTCCACCAGGGTAACCACCCGCTCATATTCGGTTTGTTCCAATTCTAGATCGGCCACCAGCTCCAACTGTAGGGTTTCGACAGAACGTAGCTGGGCCGCAGCGGCATCGCGGGCAGCTCGGGCCGCAATCACGCTGGCTTGGGCGGCGTTGACGTTTGCCTGGGTCTGCTCAGGGCTGATCAGCAGAATCGGGGTACCAGGAGAGACGCGATCCCCTGCCGAGACATAAACCTGCACCACCCGCCCCGAGACTTCCGGCTGCAGGGCCACTGCAGACTGGGCTTCTAAACGACCAATAAATTCAGAGCTGTCTTGCACCTGCCCAGTCTGCACGGGCTCTAGGGTGACCGCGACCCCAGGGGGCATTCCAACCATGGGCGGTCCACCCAGGCGAGGGGCAATCAGTTGCCAACCCACAAAGCCACCCCCCAATACCAAAATGCCGATACTACCGGCGATCAACCACCGGGAAGGACCTGAGCGGCGGGTTGTTCCATGGGCAGTTGAATCTTACAAAACCTCTGACGGGGGCACCGAAGCCATAGGAGTCGCTGAGCCAAACGTGAGAACTGTTGCGATGGCGGCTCAATAGTAACGCTTTAGCCGCATATACTATGGCACCTTACTATATTTTCTCCTGAACCAACCACTCCTCACCCCTACCGCACCGGACGCGGGAACTGCGCCCCTTTACTCCTTCACCCTCAGACCCTCTCCTCCCCCATTCCCTAAGCCTTATGCCCTGAACTCACTGGGGTTTCGGTTTGTAAAGCCTGGGCACCTGCCCTCAGCTTCGTGAGTAGCTTAAATAAGACTTTTTGTTCGCTTTCGTCCAGTTGGCAGAGTAAGTCTGCAATCACATGGAAGTGCTGCGGCAACATCCGATCCAGCAAGGCCCAGCCCCCTTCCGTGAGCTGCACAATGGTGCAACGTCGATCCTCAGGGTGGGGCAGGCGGCGCAGCAATCCATCCCGCTCCAGGCCATCCAGCAAGCCCGTAATGGTGCCTCGGGTTACGCCCGCGCGATCGGCGCATTCCGATGGCGTCATGCCTTCCTCACTGCATTTCAACAGCATCAACACCATGAACTTGCCCATCGACAAGTCATAGTCGGCAAAATGGGTATCCAAAACCCCATAAACATCTGTCGCTGTCCGTAGAAACATCAGGCAGGTTTCCACTGCCGTAATATTCAGGGCGGGATACTGACGGGCTAACGCTAGAAGCGCTTCATATTTGGGCAGGTCGCGGAGGGTTAACAAGGGGTCAGGATGTGATCTATATCACCAAGCTGTTCAACCCCTAGATTATACGGGGGTTATCCCTTGATATTTGTCTATGTCAATCGAAAAGTGAGTTGATTGCCGACTAAACGCTGCTATAGGTCTAGCCAAGGGGCATAGGCCCAGTTGCCATCGCTCATTTCGGCCCAGTTCCCTTCAATCGTGCCAGTGACGGTAACCGTAGCGCCATCCTCCAAAAATTCCACGAGATCATATTCAGTCCCCGGCCCTGAAAAAGTCGGGATTTCTGAGCCGTTATCAGTCCTGATCTGCACCTCCCGTGCGCCAGTAGATGTATCTAAGTCAGGAACAGCCGTTTCGGTGGGCGTTGGACTCGGACTCGCCGTTGGTGTGGGGCTGACGGTTGCAGTGGGAGAGGGGCTTGTAGGGGGGGTTGGCGTCACTGTGGGGGTCGGCGGGCTTGTCTGAAAGGTTCCACCCCGGCGATATTGAGCCCTAGCGCTGTAAAGCACGTCCAAGGTTTGGGCATCGGCAACCCCATTGGCCACAAGGCCATGCTCCTGCTGAAATTCCTGAATGGCCTGGACGGTTTCATCTCCCCTAACCCCATTTGGAGTGAAGTCATTAGGCAAATAGCCTAGGGCCTGCAGCCGATTTTGAATGCCAACCCATTCATCGTGATCGGCGTTTTTGTAGCGGGCACTTGAGCTATAGAGCAAATTCACGGTGTCGGGTCCGGCAACCCCATCGATCTCAAGCTGATGGATACGCTGAAAGTCTCGAATCGCGTCAACCGTAGCCCGATCTTTCACGCCATCTGCTGTAAAGTCGGCGGGCAAATATCCCAAGGTTTGCAGTCGTTGCTGCAGGGCGATACTTCTATCCCGTTCCGCTTCTAATACTTCTAATGCGCTGGATTCTGGAGGGGACAAAGAGGCGGCAGCGGTACTGCCACCAGGGCTGGGTTGAGAACCTATGTATGTACTGGGTGTAATGAGGTTCCCGGCGACCCAATTGCCATCAGTGAGTTCAGCCCACCCCTGGGAATAGCGACCCGTCAGCGTCAAGGGCGTCCCCGCTGCGAGGGTATTCACTGCAGGATAGCCAATGCCAGGGCCACTGCGGATATTGACGTGGTAACCCGGTGGGGGTGCGGTCTGTGCGGTTGTTCCCCGACTCACACCCGCTGATGGCCGAGATGAAATTAAATTACTGGCCACCCAGTTGCCATCGGTCAGTTCGGCCCAGCCCTGGGAGTAGCGGCCAGTCAGGGCGATCGCGGTTCCAGCCGCGAGGGTATTCACGGCGGGATTTTGCGTCCCAGGACCACTGCGGATATTGACGTGGTAGCCGGGCAGGGGCGCAATGTAGGTAATCTGACTCGGACTATCAGCCCAAACCGCTCCGCCCATCCATAGACTGAGGGCTAAGGTGCCCAAGCCAAATGGCCTAGCGAATGGCCAGCCTAATGGCTCATATTGCTGTTTGGTTGCCGTGTTTTTATCGGTTACCGCATCTTCATAAAGAAGCCAGAGGTGTTGGGTGGCTAAGAAGTCCATGGGGATTTGGCGACAGGCTTAGGAGGCTGTTTGAAAAAAGGGTGAGCTTAGCGTAAGGACTCCACCATAACGCTAATGGCCACCAGGCAGAGCAAAATCAGCAGCACTCGCCAAGCCCACTGAAACAGCACATTGGCTAAGACTTCTAGCAGCGTAAAGCCACCGCCAAACACGGGGCTAATCAAGCACACCAGGGCAAACCCAAACAACCCCAGCAAAAGATAGCGGGTCAGCTTAAAGGTGAAGTGAAAGATCCAACTGCGGTGGACGTTCAGGGTGCGTTTCATTGGTAGCGTCCCTCCTGTTCTTAGGGGTCACCCAAGGGCTTTGGGCTAAATGGAGCGGTCTAGGTCAACCGACCCTGGTGCTACCGTAAAATACGCAACCGTAGAATCTCGCCCAGCTTGTGACAGATCTAATCCTGTCAAAGGGATGGAATCTCATCGATGAGAGGGCCTTTTATTCAGAATCAGAGATGGGCGCACCGTTAAGAGACCAGCGAGACTCGATTGATAGCCCTGCCCGCTGACAGTTTTCTTCCAGTTGACGCTGCTGGGAGAGGGCTTTACGAAGGCTAATAATCAGCTCATTCACATCGCCCTTGAGGTGGGGGTGGGGGTACACCGCTTGCAGGGTTTGCCGCTCTAGCAACTGTAATAGCAGCTCGTAGTGGACGTGGGACGGGATCGGGATGGGAGGGGTATCCATGGGGGACCGTAGTCGGCAAGGTGGAACAAGCGGGAAAAACGAGCGAGAAAATTAAGGCTGGCTCAGCCGAGGCTACGCCACAGCCCATTCAGAAGCTTGAATTTTGACCGTAGGGCAAACTCCAGGTTTAGCTGGGGTCAAGGTTTAGGTGGGGTAGAGGGCCGCGATCGCTGCTTTAAGATCGCCTTGCCGCATTAACGACTCCCCAATCAGAACCCCGTGGGCACCAGCAGCCCCGACCCGTGATAAATCAGCGGCGGTATTCAGACCTGACTCGCTAATGATGCAAAGATCGCGGTTTTGAACGGTATCTCGACGGGTTTCGAGAAGCTGCTCGGTGGTGGTTAGGGTCGTCTCAAAGGTTTCTAAATTACGGTTATTAACCCCCAACAGCTCGACCGTATCGACGGCCAGCACGCGATCCAGTTCGGCTTCGGTATGAACCTCAACCAAGGCTCGCATCCCCAGGGCCTGAGCAATGCGCGTAAAGTAGCGCAGGTCGGCATCACTCAGGATGGCGGCGATCAGGAGTACTGCATCCGCCCCTTTGAGTCGGGCCAGATACATCTGGTAAGGATAAATAATGAATTCTTTGCACAGCAGCGGCAAATTAACTGCAGCGCGGATCTGAGCCAGAGAGTCAAAACTGCCCTGAAAAAACTGGGTATCCGTCAACACGGAGAGGCAGGTTGCTCCCCCGGCTTCATAGGCTTGGGCGATCGCCACCGGGTCAAAATCTTCGCGAATTACCCCTTTGCTGGGGGAGGCTTTTTTGACCTCAGCAATCAGGGCTGGGGTGCGATCGCTGTTCCTTAGAGCGGCCAAAAAATCCTTTGGGGGGGCCGCATTCAGCACCTGGCGCTGGAGCTCTGCGAGGGGCATCCTTTCCCGCAGGCGCGCCACCTCCTGCTCTTTCCGCCAGACAATTTTTTCGAGAATGTGCTGAGGCTCGGCTTCTGGCACTTTTACCTGGTAAGTCAAACTGCTCACTGCAACTTCAGGGTTGGGGGGGCGACGACGAATGTCCATGAATCTTCAGGTCATTAGGGGCGATGATTATCCACTCGGGGCAGAGTCCGTTAGGCTTTCACAACAGCCCGTTTGAACGCCTCATCCAAGACCTCTGTGAGGGTGGGGTGGGTGTGGACGCAGTAGGACAGTTCACTCACGGAGTGGCCTTGGGCGATCGCATTAGCCGCCTCTTGAATTAGATCCGAGGCGTGCAGGCCCAAAATGTGGGCTCCCAAAATCTCGCCGGTATCCTGCCGGTAAATCACCTTAGCCAGCCCGTCTGATTCCCCTTCGGCTAGGGCTTTAGAGTTGCCTTTAAAGTAAGACTTGACCGTGGCGACCTCAAACCCGTCTGCGGCAGCGAGCTCTTTTGCAGCCGGTTCGGTCATGCCCACAAAGCTCACCTCGGGGTGGGTAAAGGCTGCAGCCGGAATGCTGCGATAGTTGACGGTGCGACTTTCGCCGCAGATATTGTCCACGGTTACCACCCCTTGGGCCGAGGCGGCATGGGCCAACATCATCTTGCCGTTGGCATCTCCGATTGACCAGAGATGGGGCACCGGCTTGCCATCTCGGAGTACGGCCATATGCTCATCCACTGGGATAAAGCCGCGGCGATCGGTTTCGACGCCGACGGCTTCTAAACCAATTTCCTTGGTGGCAGGAATACGCCCGGTGGCGACCAGGCAGGCATCCACTTCCAGAACATCCACAACTTCCTTCGTTTTCGGATCCGCCAGCTCAATCACCACGGGGGAGCCAGGGGTAATGGTCTTGGCAATCACCCCAGCCCGAGTTTCCACATCCCGAGGGGTGATCAGCACCCGTTCGGCAATTTTGGCGATGTCTGGGTCAAAGGTCGGCATCACCTTGTCCAAGGCTTCAATAATGGTGACTTCAGAACCGAGGGCCGTGTAGATGTCACAAAATTCCAGGCCGATGTAGCCGCTGCCAATCACCGCCACCCAATCAGGCACCCACTCCAGCTTGAGCGCCCCATCACTGGTAAAGACGGTCTTGCCATCTAGCTCAATCCCTGGGGGCACAAAGGGCACGGAGCCAGGGGACAAAATAATATCTTTGGCGGTGAGGGTCTGCTCTCCGTCAGCGGTCTTGATGGCCAGTTTCTGCTCACCAACCAGTCGCCCCCAGCCGTAGATAATGTCGACGCCCAAACGCTTCAGGCTATTGGCCATATCTCCCTGGATCTTGCTCACCAGGTTCTTGGCGTGATCGGCGATCGCCTGACGGTCATAGCCCACCGCCCCCAACTGAATGCCCAGAGACGCTAAATGTTGGGCATCTTTAAACTCTCTCACCCGACCCGAAGCGGCGAGTAGGGCTTTAGAAGGAATGCAGCCTCGGTTGACGCAGGTGCCCCCCATTTCAGCCGCCTCCACAATGGCAGTTTTCAGGCCGCAGCGTACGGCATGGATGGCTGCGCCATGGCCACCAACCCCAGCCCCTAAAATCACCAAGTCGTAGTCGAATGCCTGACTCACCATGCTCTCCTAAGCTTTCCAACCAACTGTGAAGAATTCATATCAACCGTTGAAGGGCTTTGGCCAAGCTTTCCGCTCGAATCAATATCGCCCTTACACTTATCTAAATGTACAGGGCAATTTCCCCCTTTATCGTCTTGCCCTAGGGGGGATCCCTCCCAGCCGATCACCCGCTGAAACCGAATCCAGCGGAAATAAGCT